>JAZQUQ010000386.1:0-2982 GCA_045631365.1 Eubacteriales bacterium
GACGTTATCCCCACGAATTCTCCGGCGGTCAGAAGCAGAGAATCGGTATTGCAAGAGCGGTTATCATGCAGCCCGATATGATCATCGCCGACGAGCCCTTGTCTGCTCTCGACGTATCCATTCAGGCGCAGGTAATCAACCTTCTCAACGACCTCAGAGAACGTCTGGGACTGACCATTCTGTTCATCGCCCACGACTTGTCCGTCGTTAAATACTTCTCCGACCGAATCGGTGTTATGTATTTCGGTAAGATGGTAGAGCTTGCGGATTCGGACGAGCTCTTCAAGAACCCCATGCATCCCTACACAAAATCCCTTCTTTCCGCAATTCCGCTTCCCGACCCGGTTTATGAGAAGCAGCGTGTGAGAATTCACTACAATCCCATTGCAGAACACGATTACTCGGTGGATGCTCCTTCCTTCCGTGAGGTCACCCCCGGTCATTTCGTATACTGCAACGATGCGGAAGAAGAAAAGTACAAGCAGATGGCGAAGTAACAGGACGGTTAAAGCACAGTGAAGCAGAATAAGAAAGCAACGTTAATCAAATACGCCCTTTGCTTCGGAGTGGAAGCCCTGATCGCCTTCCTTGTGATTTGGTCAAAAGGATTTTTTGCAGAAAGTGCAGCGGTGAATCTTCAGATCTTATCCGATGCCTTCTTCGTGGCGGGTGTATTGATGACGCTGTTTGCAGGTTTGCTCTACATCAGCGGGGAAGGCGGATTCATCGGAATCGGATTCGTTATCCGAAACGCAGTCCTTGCCTTTATCCCGATGGGAAGAGCCAAGCACGAGCGATTCGCCGATTACCGTGCCCGCAAGCTCGGTGAGGCAAAAATGCGCAATCACAGCAGTATTCTTGTGACGGGACTGATCTTCCTTGGCACCGGAATTCTGTTTACCGCTATTTGGTACGTGAAGTTTTATAACACATAACGAAAAAAGAGGCTGTCTCGTTAAGAGAACAACCTCTTTTTTGTTATATAATCTTACTCTGTGATGACATACGCCATATGAAGACACGGTGCGGTGGTGGAGGTATACTCCGAATCGTATACCTCACATTCCTTGGCGCCTTCTCCGTAAACGGTGATCACGTCGCCCGAGATAAACTTCTGACTGTCTTCCAGCAGACAGTCGCGGACTACGATTTTATAATCCGACCCGTCTTCCCCTTCACACAGGTAGCAGACGTAGTCCTTCTCATAATAACCGTCCGCCACATAGGTCACTCTTGTCACCACCTTCAGCTTGACGGAGACAAATTGCCCCTCATAGCGGTCGGACATACGGTAGAACTGCTCTGCAGAAACTGTCTCGCACTTGGCGACGTATTCTTCCTTGGTCAGAGAGTCGTCCACAGGACTGCTCCACAGATCGGTGACATTGGAAATCAAATTTCCGATTCCCCAGAATCCATAGGTGGAGATTCCCATATACACGGCGGCAAGGACGGCGAAAAGAATCTTCTTCCACCGTTCGTGTGGGCTTGTGATCAGCAGAATGATCCCCACCAAAGGGAAGAACAGCATCATGATCACGATAAACCACCACGAATGATACCAATCGATGAACACCACGCTGCGGGGGCCCGAATTCCGCCTTTTCTTTACGGGCTTCACGGCAGGTCGGTTCCCCGCACGCATATGCTCGGGGCATTCCTTCCCGCACAGAGGACAGTTATCCCCACCGAAATAACAGTTGCAGTCGGGGCATTTGTTTAAATCCGGACGATCCAGCTCCTGCTCATCGGAGTGAGAACCACGCAATCTTCCCATACAAGCACCATCCTTTCAGCAATGCTTATGTAATCCCGTATTCCCGCTTATCTTACGCCAAAGAGAAGATCGGCGTAGGTAGGATAGGGCCAATACTTTTCTGCGGTAATGGTTTCCGCCTCGTCACACGCCTTGCGGAGAGCTTCCATAGCGGTGCAAACCTCTTCCTTAATGGCAATGGACCGCTTGGAGATATCCTTTTCACGTGCCGCCTCCACGCGCACACGGTGAAGCTCGGCAACCCCCTTTGCAATCTCTGCGGAAAGAGCGGAGAGACGGGTTACAAGGCCTTCTTCATAGGTGGTATCCACACCGGCCATAAACGCCTTCTTCGCAATACCCGCTTCGCAGACTTCCTTGGTAAATGCGGTCACCGCGGGGAGAATGTCCTTGTTTACCATCTCCACCATGGTGCGTGCTTCGATATTGATGGTCTTGCAGTAGTTCTCCATCATGATTTCATAACGGGAGTGCATTTCCATCTTGGTGTAGACACCGTGGCGGGTGAACAGGTCGATGTTCTTCTGATCCACAAAGTGGGGGAGCGCATCGGGTGTGGTACGGAGGTTCAAGAGTCCTCTCTCCTCGGTGGCTTCCTTGATCCACGCATCGTCGTAGCCGTTTCCGTTGAAGATAATTCTCTTGTGTGCGCGGATGGTGTCACGGATCAGACGGTTCATGGTCTTGCCGAAGTTTTCTGCATTCTCCAAAATATCCGCAAACTGACGGAGCTCTTCCGCAACGGCAGTATTGAGGACCGTATTGGCACTGGCAATGGAGTTGGAGGAACCGAGCATACGGAACTCGAACTTGTTACCGGTAAAGGCGAAGGGAGAGGTACGGTTTCGGTCAGTATTGTCGCGGGGCAGCTTGGGAAGAATGTCAACACCAAGCTGGAGCTGTGCCATTTCCTTGGGGTCGTAGTGGGATTCTGTTTCCAGAGCATTCAGAATGGCGGAAATTTCGTCTCCGAGGAACATGGAGATCACAGCGGGAGGCGCTTCGTTTGCACCAAGACGGTGGTCGTTGCCCGCAGCCGCTACGGAAATACGAAGGAGGTCCTGATATTCGTCCACCGCCTTGATGACGGCGCAGAGGAACAGGAGGAACTGTGCGTTTTCGAAAGGAGTCTCACCGGGGGCAAGGAGATTCTGACCCTTGTTGGTTACAATGGACCAGTTGTTGTGCTTACCGCTTCCGCTGAC
>JAZQUQ010000387.1:0-2060 GCA_045631365.1 Eubacteriales bacterium
AGCCGTATATATACTGAGACGGGTTTGCGTGGATTCAAAAAGGAGAGAGCTGCTGCTTTTTCGCTTGGGGAAACTATACTACACTGCACCCGCAAATCCCGTCTTCGGTATATCGAGTTCTTCCCTATCCCGAACAGTCGCGGGAGGGACGTACCAAATCTCTTGATTAGGGTTTTGCCTTGGTATCCCTCCGTTGGGCATACAGCCACTCAAGAACGGAGAGGTCTCCTGCATTTACGTGGATGGCGCAAATAGCGTGCCCGATGCCTGTGGATTCGCGGTAGGTAAAGTGCTCCGCACCCAGGTCTTCCATAATCCGAACGACGGATCGCTGGTAATAAGGCAAGGAATATTCGTCCTGCGTGTCGTAGATATAGCAGATGGGAACCTCAAGAACCTCCAGATTGGGAATAACGGGGTAGGTTGAGCCGTCCTCATAATTCCAGTCCATGATCTTGCTTTCTCCCCCTACGGGAACAGCACCCGACACATGCTCGGGATAACGCAAGACAAGATCCCATGTTCCACAGCCGCCCATGGAGCCGCCCGCAATGTACTGACGGGAACGATCGGTGCTGAATCGGCTGTTGATTGCGTCGATCAATTCAATGACCGCATCGATGGATTCCCCACCCCACCAATAATCGGGAGGACACTGGGGAATCAGAACAATACTGTCATAAGCGGGACTTTCGGGATTGGAGAAATAGGCATTGATCTGCGGAAGAGGCCCCATTCCGTCCGTTCCCTGAGCACCGTTGCCGTGGAGGTACACGAGAAGGGGGTATTCCCTGCTTTCATCATAATTCTCGGGAAGATAATATCCGTAAGCAATGGTCAGTCCGTTTGTTGCGTCAAAGGTATCGGTTTCAAACTCCTCCACCGCGTTGAAAACGTAGCTCTCTACTCCGATATAAGGACTTTCCTCCGTTTCCGCAGGCTCCTCGCTGATGGGGCGGCTTTGGGAATAAAGCCACGTGAGGACGGAGATGTCCTCGCTGTCGGCAATGATGGGACAATTCACGTCATTATATTCCGTCATTTCCTTGAGAAAGAGGTTTTCCGCTCCCTGTTCGGTGAGAAAATCGGTGAGCATGGTGACGTATTCCTCCCCCATATACATACCAATGGAGGAGAAGCCATCCTTCAGATATCCGATTGCCAGCGGGATTTGGGACATTCCCTCGAAATATTCCACGGCAGAGACGGTTCCGTCGGAATACTTGATGAAGTGGATCCCTTTTCCGTTGGAGGAAACACAGGCGGAAAGGCGTTCGGGATACCGTTCCATCAGATCCCACACCGCATCACCGCCGTCCCTTGCGCCCACGTAATACTGGCGGGTGAGGTCGGTGCTGTAGGCTTGGTTGATCTCCTTTGTCAGCTCCATCAAAAGATCTAAGTCTTTTCCGTGCCAAATCATCAGATCCCCCGATTGAGGCACCAGCACAATGCTGCTGTAAAGAGGGCTTTCGGGATGCTCAAAGAACATATTCAATTCATTAAGGGGATTGGCATCCTCATTCCCCTTTTTCATGCGGCCGCTGTGGATATAGACGAACAGAGGATATTGCTCATCCACGCTGTAGCCTTTCGGGAGGTACAGACGGTAATCCAAACTTTTGTATTGATACCACGGAAAATCCTCATCCCAGTTGATTTCAACGGGTTCTTCGGAGATTTTTACCGTTTCGGGGGCGCTTGTCTCGGGTGCGGCTGTTTCCGCTTCCTCGGTATGGGGCGCATCGGTCTCCGCTGTCTCAACGGTCTCTGCGGCGGGAGCGCCTGTCTCCAAAGCCGTTTCCGATTCGGGATTCTGCACCGATGTATTTTCTTCACAGGAAGCAAGGTTGACGGATAAAAGAAGCGTGGACAGAATCAGGCAAATTGTTTTCTTCATGATTGTGTTCTCCCCTTACCGCTTCACTCCGCCGAGAGCGTAGATGTACGCATCCTCCAGCGTAGGCTTGATGCTGACGGATGATTCCGTATGAGGGACGTCCGCAACGTACCGTACACAAGGCTTGCCGTCGATGTAGGCTACGGAGGTGACGATGGTG
>JAZQUQ010000388.1:0-6282 GCA_045631365.1 Eubacteriales bacterium
CCCGACGTACTGATCGGACGGGATTCCGCAGAATCGGTAAAATCCGGTGTTGTGAACGGACATTGCCTCATGATTGACGGTTTTTTAAGGAATATTCGAGAGAATTTCGCCCAGAATGGCGACAATTCCAAGCTTTCTCTCATCTCCACCGGCGGTCTCTCCCACGTGATTTTGCCTTATTTAAGGAATAAATTCACCGACATTCAGCCCCTCACGCTTCTGGGTGCTGCCAAAATCTTTGCGTTAAACCATAAGAATTATCAAAAATAACGATATTTTGTATAATCATATCTCTTTTGTATAATAAGACTACGGTCATATTATAAATTTACGGTGCGTTTTACCGCTTTTCATATTTTCGGAAGACAGCACCCATGTTTTTGGAGGTAAATATGAATGTACGTTCTACCCACGAAAGGACCTTGAAAATGGTCCAAATCGCGTTCCTTGCGGCTGTTGAAGTTGTGTTAACCCTTCTTTACATCCCCATCGGAACCATTAATCTGAACTTTGGTCTTGTTCCCATCGTTATGGCAGGAATTCTGCTCGGTCCCTCGGTTGGGTGCTTGATCGGTGCGGTTTCCGGCTTTGTTACCATGATTCAGGTTCTCACAGGACAAGGTGTATTCTACGTATTCCTTGTGGCGACCAACCCCATCATGGCTTCCCTGCTCTGCATTGTAAAAACCGCTGCTGCAGGTTTGGTTGCAGGTCTGGTCTACAAGCTGATTCAACTCCTCGGCAGCAAGGCAAGACACAAAGATGCGTACCGCTTCTTCGGTTCCGTTTTTGCAGGTGCCGTTTGTCCCATTGTCAATACAGGAATCTTTGCTCTTGGTATGCTTACGATTTTCGGCGATGCAATGATGGCTGACCCCGTGATCTCCACATGGACAACAGGCGGTCTCACCGCACTTGTGTTCGTTGGTCTCATCGGAATCAACTTCTTCGTTGAGCTGATCAGCACAATTGTGATCACCCCTCCTCTTGCAATGGCTGTGTTCGCTTCCAAGCTGTTTAAGAAATGATAAAAAATCCTTCCGTGAATGCTTTATTGTCATTCGCGGAAGGACTTTTTGTTATATTCAGTTTTCAAACACGAATACTGTTGTGGTATCGTACTTTTCCTCGGGCTTCAGAATTACGTTGGTAAAGCCTTCGTGATTGATGCTGTCGGGCATTGCCTGTGTTTCAAGGCATACCGCGCAATGAGGAGCTTGCTTCACGCCGTTCTTGAACGCGGGATCGTTCACGTTGATGGCGTTCGCAGTGTAGATCTGTACGCAGGGACGGTCGGTGTAGAGCTTGATGGTTCTGCCGGACTTGGGGTCTCTGAGGCTTCCCTGCAGCTTGATGGAACCGTCGAAATCGGAGAATACGTAGTTGTTGTCGTATCCGCCGAAGCCGTCCGCAAATGCGTGGCCGATTGCCTTTTCGGTGTTGAAGTCGTAGGGTGTTCCCGCAACGTCAACAAACGTTCCGTCCGGAACCAGCGCGCTGTCAACAGAGTTGATGCGGTCGCTCTTGAGCCACAGCAGATGTTCGTCGATGGCACCGGATTCGTAACCCGCCAGATTAAAATACGCATGGTTTGTCATGCTGATGATAGTGGTCTTATCGGTCACCGCTTCGTAGTGGATGCCGAGACTGCCGTCCTCGGTGAGAGTGTATGTTACGCGGATGTGGAGGTTTCCGGGGAATCCCTCTTCCCCGTCGGGGCTGACGGTTGTAAGAATCAGCTCGGGCTCTTCCCCGTCGAATTCTTCCACGTTCCAGATCTTTCTGTCAAAACCCACGTTGCCGCCGTGGAGGGAGTTTTCGCCCTCGTTATTGGAGATGCGGTATTCCTTTCCTTCGAGGGTAAACTTCGCGCCGCCGATACGGTTTCCCGTTCTTCCAATCAGCGCACCCTGATATCCGCCGGAGGTAAGATAGCCGTCGATGGTATCAAAACCGCAAACGACGTCTGCCGCGTTGCCGTTCTTATCCTTCACCCACAGATTGGCAATAATACCGCCGTAATTGAGGATTTTAGCTGTGGTAATGGAGCCGTTTGACAAGGTGTAAGCATAAACCTCGCAGCCGCAAGGGAGCTTACCGAATAATTCTTTTGTGATCATTGTTTTAGTATCCTTTCAAAAGGATTTTTATATGTACTAAACCTTGGAGTGGGGTGGGTCGCTTACAATTTCAACGTACGAAATCCCCACTCAATCGTCATAGCCGTTGGGGTTGTTCTTCTGCCATCTCCAGGAGTCTTCGCACATTTCCTTGATGCCGTTTTCCGCAACCCAGCCCAGTTCTTCTCTTGCAAGGTCTGCGTTTGCATAGTTTGCTGCGATGTCGCCGGGGCGTCTTTCCTTGATGGAATAAGGAATCTTTACACCGGTTGCAGCTTCAAAGTTCTTTACGATATCAAGAACGCTGTAACCGATACCGGTACCGAGGTTGTAAATCTTCAGTCCTGCCTTCTCCTCAATCTTACGGAGAGCTGCAACGTGACCCTTTGCAAGGTCTACCACGTGGATATAGTCGCGCACACCTGTTCCGTCGGGTGTGTCGTAGTCATTGCCGAAAATACCAAGTTCGGGACGCTTACCAACCGCTACCTGTGTAACGTAAGGCATCAGGTTGTTGGGAATACCGTTGGGGTTTTCACCGATCATACCACTCTTGTGAGCACCGATGGGGTTAAAGTAACGGAGGAGAACCACGTTCCATTCGTTGTCCGCCTTCTGAATATCGGAGAGAATCTGCTCCAGCATGGACTTTGTCCATCCGTAGGGGTTGGTGCAGATGCCCTTGGGGGACTTTTCGGTTACGGGAATCACTTCGGGATCACCGTAAACGGTAGAGGAAGAGGAGAAGATGATGTTCTTCACGCCGTGCTTCTTCATAACGTCAGCGAGAACGAGGGTACCTGTGATGTTGTTGTTATAGTACAGCCAAGGCTTTGCAACGGATTCGCCGACGGCCTTCAGACCTGCAAAATGGATAACGGAATCAATGTTTTCCTTTGTGAAGATTTCGTCCATTGCGTCGTAGTCAAGAATGTCCGCATAGTAGAACTTTACGGGCTTTCCTGTGATCTTTTCCACTCTTTCCAGAGACTTTCTGCTGGAATTGCAGAGGTTATCGCAAACGACAACGTCGTATCCTGCGTTCTGAAGTTCAACTACGGTATGGGAGCCGATGTATCCTGCTCCGCCTGTAACAAGAATTGCCATAATAATACTCCTTAAATTCATAAATCGACTCGGCAAACGTGTGGGAATTCCTCACCAACGGATGCCGAGTCAGTATTTCATATTATATTACTTCCACAGACCGTTGGGGTAAACGCCTGCATCGATGAGAGCCTTCAGCTTAGCGATTACGTCGGGCTTATCTTCGGGATATGTAACGCCGAACCATGCGGAATCGGTTGTGAGAACTTCAACGTCGCAAAGATCCTTCTGCATCATCTTGTAAACAGTGTTGGGAAGGAGGCATTCGCTCTTGAGGGGTTCCTTTTCGGTATCGTTAAGGAAGTTTGTGAAGTCTTCTTCAGCACCTGCGAAGAAATTGGGTGTGAAGCCCCAGAAGTTCATGGAAACAACAGTTTCGTTGGGAACGTGAACGGTTTCACCGTTTTCTTCGAAGTATGCGCCGCCCTGTTCCTTGAAGAGCTTGGTTCTTTCAACGATCTTAACCAGCTTGCCGTCCTTCGCTTCGCATACACCTCTTGCAACGGATCCGTTGTCGGTGAGGGTGTTGCCCAGCATATAACCTACCATGCAGTAGTGCTTGTTGTCGGGATCCTTTTCCGCGTTCTTGATGAACTCAGCAGCCTTGAAGAATGCGTCACGGCCGTAGAAGTCGTCTGCGTTGATTACAGCGAAGCCGTCATTGAGCACTTCCTTACCGCAGAGGAGCGCGTGGGTGGTACCCCAAGGCTTAACACGGTCAGCGGGAATCTTGTCAGCGGGAACGTTGGAATCAAGTCCCTGGAATACGTATTCGCACTTGATCTTGCCTTCGATTCTGGAACCGATGGTTTCCTTGAATACTTCGTAGTTTTCCTTCTTGATAACGAAAACAATTCTGTCAAAGCCTGCCTGAATTGCATCATAGATAGAGAAGTCGATGATGAATTCACCGTTTTCTGTGAAACGGTCGATCTGCTTGAGGCCGCCGTAACGGGAGCCCATGCCTGCTGCAAGGATAAATAATGTCATGATTGTATCTCCTTAAATCAAGGTGACAATGCACCAAACTTTTTCACCCTATATTGTATAACAAAACAACGGAAATTTCAAGTGGTAAACACCATATTTTTTCGAAATATAGGAGTATATGTATAAAAGTTTTAAAAAAATCGGGGGATTCCCTTTTACAAGGTTCCCCCGTGTTTTTATAGAATTCAATTATCCGCCACAGCCGCACCGTTTTGTGCCCTCTCCCTCACAACAAGTGCTGCCGGGAAGAACCGACGGAGGACAAAATTCGGCAACCGGGAACGCCATCGAACGGAAGAGACTGCAGGGGTCATCCTCCACGGGTGCAACACATTCCTTTTCGGGAACGCAGTATTCCACCGCATTAATGAGATATTGTGCAGGACGCTCGATTCTGACCACAGAGAAAAATCCAAGAGACACAAGAAGTGTATTTGCCTTTCCGTCGTCGCAGAGATCGCCGTTGATATGGGAGAACACGCAATCGGGAATCTCGTCTACCGTGCAGCAGCACTGGCAGCAACAGCAGAGGGAGGGTTCCACCACCTTTGTGCTGAGGATAATGGGATCCACGGTTTCAAGAACCGCGATGGGCAGATTGGAGGAACGGGACTGCTGACAGCCGATGCCGCAAGCACAGAATCCGTTGGTCTGGGATTCGCTCTTGAACACGCTGACGTTCCCTTCGCTGCCGAAGAGGATCACTTTCTTTTCCACAACAGCCACGCCATCGAACTCCCGCATATTGCCGGGGCCGATGCAGGCTTCAAATACGATTTTTACGTAGATTTTGATGCTAAGCTGATAGAATCCGCGGTTGAAAGGGACATTGTCAATATCGATATAGGACCAAAGAACTTTTGCATATTTCGCACGAACCACGGAAGTGCGCTCGATGATATCCTGACCGCATCTTGTCAGATATACTTTTACGTCTTCATAGCAGTCCTTGTCACGGCAGGAATCGAGAACACGATAGGTGTCAATGCAGATCATGTCACGTTCCCTGTTCTGACAGAATGAATTTCTGTTATCAGCCATTTTTTGTTCCATGCCTTTCTGAAACTGATAGATAGGGTTGGAAGGAATCCAACCTTCACCAACAGAGTATGCGGCATGGGGCGGTTTGGTGCGGAAGGGGGGGAAAGAATCAGAAGAAGCAGGGCTTATATTCGTTCAATCCCATGTTGTTATAAATGTTCCTGTAGTGATGTGCCGATTTCTCCCATTGATCATCTCCCATCTTATCGCGGATCATATGATAGCCTTTGTTGAGTGCCTCCTCACATTCTTCGATTCTTCCGAGCTTGAAAAGACAGCCGGCAATGTGGAGAAGAGCAATTCCTTGGTTCCCTTCTCCCCCAAGAATGGGGAATGCATCCGTTTTTCGGTGACGGAACCGTTCAATGACATCATGTTCTTCCTGATAGGACAGGAGCGCATTCTCGTAGTCGCCTTTTTCGAAGTAGCCGTGTCCTTCCGTACTGCACACCATATAGAGCTCCTGCTGCGCCCACTGCTTCCACTCTCTTGCCGCGTTCAGCTGTTCTTCGCCGTGAAGCAAATTGGCACTGCATCGCATTCTGTCATAGATATCCAGATGATAGACGTACGGCAGCGATTCCACAATCCGTTTGGTCTCCTCCATATTGCCCATGTGTCTGTGAATGCGGGCAAGACTGTCCTTTGCCCAGGATACAGTAAAATAGTCCGTTGATTCTGTGATCAGCTTTTCACCGATTTCGAGAGCTTTGTCGATCAGATCAGCTCTGTCGTGGAGTTGAATTTGGATTGCGTAGGTGTCAAGGAGGTCCACCTTTAACTTTTCCGCACCGGGATAGGCGGCAATTCCGTCAAGAAGCCGCTGTTCCGCAATCTCAAAAGAACTGCAGCCCTGTGCACTTCGCCAAATCTCGTCGATTTTCTCCTGCAATTTCTCCGCATCATAGTTGAAGAGAGTATCCATGCTGATGCCGAAGTACCCCGCAATCATGGGAAGGGCTGCTATATCGGGATATCCCCCACCCATCTCCCACTTGGAGATCGCCTGAGGAGAAACACCAAG
>JAZQUQ010000389.1:0-3143 GCA_045631365.1 Eubacteriales bacterium
TTATTCCTTCACCAATGCCTCGGTGATCTCGCAGATGTACATCATGTGGAAATCCCCCGCCGCATAGTTTTTGAGGGGTTCTTCCTCAAGGAAGGCATCCTTTTTGAGATACTCCTTGTACAGCGGGCGGACCTTGAGCACCAGACGTGCTTCGTCAAAGTATACGGTTCTGCCGTTCCCGTCGGAGTCGCATACGGGAGTCAAACCGCATTCCTTTGCCTTGTCATAGTCTCTGCCGCTGTTTCTTCCGCAAAACGTGAGGGCCTTCTTATATTCCTCCCCAAAGAAGGAAAGGGTCATGATCTCGTTCCGCTCCGTGAAACCGAAGGTGTGTCTCTGGGGGCGGATAAACACGTACGCCACAGGCTTGTTCCAAAGGACGCCCATGCCTCCCCAGCTTGCCGTCATGGTGTTGTAATCTTCGCCGCACACAAGCGCCCCCTCGGAATCGGCAGACGTGATCAGCATCCAGTCCTCTCCGATCAGCTTGAAGGGATTGTCGGCAATGGTATTGGGATTGATTTTCTTAAAACTCATACAGTTCCTCCGATTCAATGAGAGTGGCAATTAGAAATTGGCTCCGTTCCAGCCCCAATGGAATACTTCCTCATACTTCACATAGATTCGGTCGGGAGAAATTCCCGTTTCTTTATGGAGAAGCTCACATACGTCGGCCGTCATCTTATCGTATGCGGCATCGCTTCCCTTGCCGAAGATGGCAATGTTCACGTAAGCGCAAGGTTCATCCGTCCCCTTGAAATAAAGGTGGCAATCTCCCTCAAAATTCAGCATCAGCCAGCTTTCCGTCTTTCCCGGGAAGTCCTCGATCATCTTGCCGAGGGCGGTCTTCAGAACAACCTCCTTCTCCTTGGTCAGCGGTGTGGACAGTTTGGTTTCAATATAAGGCATGGCGGTATTCCTTTCCATATTCTATTTCATTTTATACGAAATAATGATTGCTTCTTTTAGTATAACAAAGACCCGGCAGGTTGTCAAGAACGGAAGCAAAAACTTGCGGGAAATAATCCGAATTTGATATTGACTTTCAAATTTCTCTGTGCTATAATTTGATAGTCATTATCAAATTTAGGGGTTCTTATGAATCAAAAAACATACAAAACCAAACAGCGGGATGAAATCCTCCGTTTTCTCATGGAAAACAAGGATTGCTGCTATTCCGCAAGAGAGATTTCCGATCAGGTATCGGCAGGGGACGCCACCGTGTTCCGCACCCTCGCCGTGCTGGTCCGCGAAAATCGGATCCGCAAGTTTTCCCGCGGAGGAAACGGTCGGGGCGAGTGCTCCTATTATCAGTATCAAGGTGCGGAAGCGTGTGCCTCCCACATTCACCTGAAATGCGAGGACTGCGGACGGCTGATCCACATGGACTGCGATTTCATGAACGAAATCTCCCGTCATTTCAGCAAGGATCACGGTTTTTTCGTGGACTGCGGCAAAACCGTGATCTACGGCAGATGCACCGAATGCATGGACAAGTTCAGACAGGCGGAGGTGCTGGGATGAAACACACGTTATTGAAAATTTGCACCCTCGCCCTCTCCCTTCTCTGCATCGGAACGGCAGGCACGGGCTGTACCTTCTCGGAAGCCTCTGCGAAGAACGACGACGGCATCCGAATCATTGCCTCCAACTTTGCGCTGTACGACTTTGCCCGCCTCTACGAAACCGACGGGGTCACAGCGGAAATGCTGATCGCCCCCGGCTCTGAGTCCCACGACCTTGAAGCCACCCTTGCGGATATTTCCGCCATCGGGGATGCGGATATCTTCCTCTATGCGGGAGGAGAGAGCGACCTTTGGGTGAACAGCGTATTTGAATCCTTGGACAAAGCGGGAGAGTCTATCCTCTGCATCAACGCCCTGGAGCTGATTACGGGAGAATGCGTGGAGGAACACGAACATGATCATACTCACGAAGATCACCACCACGAAGAGACGGATGAGCACGTCTGGACCGATATTTCCAACGCCATTACTTTGATCGAAGCCATCGGAGATGCCGTCAAGCAGGCGGATGAAACCAAGCTGACCTCCAATGCCGATGATTATATCGCCAAGCTCACTGCCCTTGACGAGGAATACCGCCTCACCGTGGCATCTGCAAAGCGTAAAGAAATCGCCGTGTGCGACCGATTCCCCTTCACCCACATGACCGAAGCTTACGGAATCGAATATTCCGCGGCATTTGAAGGCTGTACGTCCAATGTGGAGGTTCCCCTGTCCGTAATCAACGGAATGATCACGGAAGTAAAGGAAAAATCCCTTCCCGTGGTGTTTTACATTGAGTTTTCCGACCGAACCGCTGCCGATACGGTCTGCTGGGAAACGGGTGCCGTGCCCCTTCTCCTTCACTCCTGCCATAACGTAACCAAAGCGGAGTTTGACGGGGGAATCACCTACCTCGACCTCATGACCCAGAATTTGGAAAACTTAAAACAAGCATTAAACTGAATTTCATCCCATATTAAAAAGGTTTTTGGAAGAAAAAGAATTATGGAATTAATCAAAGCAGACAATATCGTTCTTTCCTACGATGGGAATGCTGTCATCAACGGGCTGTCCTTTGCGGTGCAGTCGGGGGATTACATTGCCGTCGTGGGCGAAAACGGAAGCGGAAAAAGCACGCTGATGAAGGCGATCACGGGGGAACTGAAGCCCGTTTCGGGAACCCTGACACGGTGTGCGGAAATCAAAAAATACGGGGTGGGTTATCTCCCCCAGCAGTCCGCCATCGGCAGAGATTTTCCCGCATCCGCCTATGAAGCGGTGCTGTCGGGGAATATCCGCCGCAACTCCTTCGGCTTCGGCTGGAGCGCGGATTCAAGGGAGCGTGCGGATCGGTTTATCCACCTGCTTGGCATATGCCACCTGAAAAATCGTTCCTTCAACGAACTCTCGGGCGGTCAGAAGCAGCGTGTTCTCCTGGCAAGAGCCATGTGCGCCTCCGACCGACTCCTTCTTTTGGATGAGCCTGTGACGGGTCTCGACGAAGCCGCCGCGGAGGATATGTACGCTGCCATCCATCTGGTAAACGACAGCGGCACGGCTGTGATTATGGTATCCCACGATCATCAGCGGGCAGAGGCAGAATGCGGAACGATCATCCGCCTGAAATAACGATAA
>JAZQUQ010000390.1:0-6338 GCA_045631365.1 Eubacteriales bacterium
ACACCTTGATGTGATCCTTCACTACCAGCTCGCATGCTTGCACTTTGAATTCTTTGCTGTAACTTCTTTTCATTTCTTTTCACCTCTGAGTCTATTTTATCATTAACTCTTCGAGATGTCCACTTTTATCATACAACTTTCCACTTTTCACTCTTCATTATTCACTATTCACTCAAAAAGGAATCGCCTATGTCCACCATAACACTCGAAAACATCACCTATATTTACAACAAAGGCACGCCCTACGCCACAACCGCCCTTGACCATGTGAATCTGACCATTTCAAACGACGGAATCACGGGGCTGATTGGACACACGGGAAGTGGAAAATCCACTATGGTGCAGCTTTTCAACGGTCTGATCAAGCCAACCGAGGGAACCGTCACCATCGACGGCGTGAATATCTGGGCTGAACCGAAGAAAATACGGAACGTCCGCTTCAAGGCGGGACTTGTGATGCAGTATCCCGAGCATCAGCTTTTCGCGGAAACCGTGGAGGAGGATATCGCCTTCGGTCCCCGAAACATGGGACTTGAGGGAGAAGAACTGCAGGAACGAATCCTTGACGCCATCCGTTTTTCGGGCATTTCTCCCGATCTTCTGAAAAAATCCCCCTTCGAGCTTTCGGGCGGTCAGAAACGACGGGTTGCTTTGGCAGGAGTCATCGCCATGCGTCCGAAAATCCTCATTCTCGACGAACCCGCCGCCGGTCTTGACCCGGGAGGACGACGGGATATCCTCGGAAAAATCAAGGTGTTCGCCCGTGAAAGCGGCACCAACGTCATCATTGTCAGCCACAGCATGGAGGATATGGCCATGTACTGCGACGACCTTGTGGTGATGGCAGGGGGAAAGGTTCTCATGCACGCCCCCACCGCAGAAGTGTTCACCCGATACACGGAACTCTTGGAAGTGGGACTGGACGTGCCCCAGGTCACAAGAATCGCCTCCGCCCTCAAGGAAAACGGCATCGATATCGGAACGGACATCTACACCGTCAATTATGCGGCAGAGATGCTGAAAGCGTTTCTCTGAACCGCCCATCCTCCATCAAGCCCATCGAAAAAGGATATAAACTGAACTATGAAACAAGACATTGCGTTCGGGCAGTACTGCGAGGGGGTCTCCCTCCTCCATCGGTTGGACCCGAGAGTTAAAATTGTTATTTCCATTCTTTTCATTACTGCTATTTTCCTCGCCAAAAGCGTGTCTGCATTCCTGCTTCTCACCCTTTTTACCGCTGCCCTTGTGCTTTTGTCGGGCATCTCACCGAAAATCGTTCTGAGAAGCATGAAACCCCTTGCGTTCATCATCGTCTTCACAGCGATCATCAACATCGTATGGATCACGGGAGAAACGCCCCTTTTCACCCTTGGCTTTCTGAAGATTTATCCCGAGGGCATCGTCAACGCTGTCCTCATCATTCTTCGGATTCTGCTTTTGCTCACCGCCACGGGAATGTTTCTTACCTACACAACAACGCCCCTTGCTCTCACCGACGGTCTGGAGCAGCTTCTTGGTCCTCTGAAAAAACTCCGTCTTCCCGTTCACGAGTTTTCCATGATGATGACCATCGCCCTTCGTTTCATCCCCACCCTCATGGAAGAAACGGAAAAAATCATGAACGCCCAAAAGGCAAGAGGAGCGGATTTTACCGAAGGAAATATTATTCAGCGGGCAAAAGCGCTGATCCCCATTCTGATTCCCCTGTTTATCTCCTCCTTCCGCCGTGCCGATGAGCTGGCAACCGCTATGGAATGCCGCTGCTACACAGGCGGTGAAGGAAGAACGCGAATGAACGTACTCCGCGCAGGAGCGAAGGATTATCTGTTCGCCGTTGTGGTGCTCCTTCTCGGGGCAGGCGTCATCCTTCTGAACCGATACCTCCCCCTGTACGCCCTCTCTCTGTAACAAAAGCCGACGGTTGCAACCGCCAAGGAAGGTAGGATCAAACCCATGAAGCTGCTGCTCAAAATCATGTATGACGGTACCCATTACTGCGGATTTCAGTCCCAGAAAAACGGACGCTCCGTCCAGGAGGTGCTGACCTCCGCTTTGTCGGAGCTGTTCCGCACGGACTGCACCGTCACCGGCTGTTCCCGAACGGATGCAGGGGTTCACGCCCTCGGCTTCTGTGCGGCAGCGGCACCGAAAGACACGGAAAAGCTTGCAGATTGGCTCACCATTCCCGCCGAAAAGCTCCCCCGTGCCGCAGACCGCTTCCTCCCTCGGGACATTTCCATCCGAGCCGCCGCTGTGGTAGAGGACAGTTTTCATCCACGGTACGATGCGGTGGCAAAGGAGTATATCTACAAAATATCCGACGCTCCCTACCGCAATCCCTTTATCAACGAAAAGGTATGGCAGCTCAAGAAACCCGTTTCGGAAGAAGGCCTCCGACGAATGATCCTTGCCGCAGAGAAAATCCGCGGAACCCACGATTATTCCTCCTTTATGGCGGCAGGCTCCAAGATCACGGATGCCACACGAACCGTCCACCGATGCACCGTCACAAGGGAATCGGACGGAATCATTACCCTCCGCATCAGCGCCGACGGATTTTTGTACAACATGGTGCGGATCATCACGGGTACGCTGATCGACACCGCCTACGGAACCTTTTCCCCCGATGAAATAGAGGGAATTATCCAAGCAAAGGATCGCACGGCAGCGGGCAGAACCGCTCCCCCGTCGGGACTTTATCTGAACGAAGTCACCTACAATCCCCCCATCCGCTGGGCGGAAATGCAATAACCCCCATTTTCCAAGCTCCCCCGAAATCACAATCCTTGGGAGGTTAAGGATGCCATTACAAGCAAAATCCAACGTCAGTCCTGCACCTGACAAGCAGGCAGGGCAGGTTCTGCGGGTCAGTACGAAAATTACCCCTAAAATCACCAAATACTATCTGAAGGTTTCGAGACGGTACCGTGTCATGCAGCTTTTTCTCATCGCTGCCTTGATGGCGTACGTCGTCTTCATCGTAGGTTCCTTCGGAAGCTACATCACCTACGACAATCTGCAGTATCTTCTCCGTGACCTCGACTCCATGACCTCACAGGGGGAAAGCGAGTTCACAAGAATCCGATACGATAAGCAGGGCGAGCAGGATTTCGCCTTTTTCAAAAACGGAATTGCCGCTGCGGGAAAGGAATCCGTTTCTCTCTTTGACTCCACGGGGCTTCAGCTCTGCAGGGATCAGCTCAACTGCAACGACCCCGTTCTCGTCCCCTCCGATAAGTATCTGCTCCTCTATGATATGGGCGGAACCGGCTATTCGGTGTACAATTCCATCACACGGGTCGTATCCCGAAAAGCAAACCACAAAATCGTGGACGGAGATATGAGCGACAGCGGTGCTTTTGTGCTGGTAACCCGTTCCGGCGAGACCAAATACGTGGCGGAGCTATACAACAGCGCCCTGTCCCACACCATGAATATCTACAAGGACAATTACGTCATGGACACCGCCATCAGCAAGGACGGAAGCAGAGTCGTAATCTGCTCTGCCATCCCTGCCGTGACGGATCTGGACTGCGAAATCGCCTTGTATAAAGCAGGGGACAAGGAATTCTGCCACACCGTCACCCTCCCCCGCACGCTGCCCCTGTCCGTTACCTTTACGGAGGACGGATTCGTGGTACTCTGCGACAACGGGCTGTATTTCTACAACATGGAGGGGGATGAAACCTCCGTCTTCCTCACAAGCGGCATGACCTTGGAATACGCAGACCTTTCCGGCGGACACATTGTCCTTTCGGGAAGTGAAAACGCCCTCGGCAGCGAGCATCGTATCATCGTTCTGGCTGCAGACGGTACGTTAATTGCCAACGGTATCCTGAAGGAACGGGTGATGGGCATCGCCTCCCCCTCCGAAACGGACGGAGATACCCTTGCCTATGTTCTCACCCCGGATGCCGTTCTCCGTCTCCTCCCCAAGGGACTGCAATCGGATACCGACCAGAGCTCCGACGTCTTCTCGTGGGAAAGCGAGCCTATCGGAGAAGCGGATGTGCTGGCGCTCCGTTCCGCAAACCGCGGTGTGCTGGTGTTCACCGCCGCCGACGCGTACTATCTGTTCAACTGATTCCACATAACCCACAAATAATCAATCAAACGGAGGAATATCATGAGCTTTGCCTGTGATCTTATTTTAATCGCCGTTGCACTCTTTACGCTCTACAACGGCTGGACCAAAGGCTTTATCAAGTCGGTAATGGGGCTTGTCAAAGGATTTGCTGCCGCCATTGCCGCCTATGCCTACACCCCCATGCTCAGCCCCATTCTGAACGAAAAATGGATCGGCAAGCCCCTCGCCGACGGAATTTTCGAGACCCTTCGCAGTCTTGCCCTCGACACGTCCACCGACCTTTACAATCTGGATCGCCTTGCTATTGATCTGCCTGCCCCTCTCGTATCCATGCTCGAACGGTACAACGTAAACATTGCCGATTTTTCCTCGGGAATCAAGGGTCTGGAGCAGGTTACGGAGGATGTGGTCTACACCACGGCATCCAAAATTGCGGAATCGACCGCTGCCCTCCTCTCCTCTGCCCTTGCCTTTATTTTGATCTTTCTCGGCGTGTTCCTCGTCCTCTCCGTACTCACCGCACTCCTTGATCTGATCTTCCGCATGCCCGTGCTGAACACCGCAAACAAGTTCCTCGGCATCATTTTCGGTGCGGCAGAAGCACTCCTCCTTCTTTCCGTGGTAAGCGTGCTGCTCTCTGCCCTCGTTACGTCCCTCGGCTCCCTTGAACCCACCCTCTTCGGGGCAGACGTCATCGAACATTCCGTGGTCTGCAAATTCTTCGCAGAGCATAGCCCCATCAATCAACTCTATCACTCATTCGAATAAAACAACCTGCTAAGCAAACTTTTTGGAGAATATTTAAACTATGGTATTATGTGCAAGATGCCATAAGCGTATGGCTGTCATTTTTATTTCACGCATTGAAAACGGCGAAGCAAAACAGGAAGGCCTCTGCCTCAAATGTGCAAAGGAGCTGGGGCTGAAGCCTGTGGAAGATATTCTGGCGCAGACCGGTCTCGACGACGAAACCATCGAACGGCTGAATTCCGATATGGAAAACATGCTTGCCGCATCCCCCGACGGACTTCCCATGATGGGCGGCTTCCCCGAGGGCGACTCCGCCGATGATCCGAACGGCAAGATCGCTCCCCTTCTCAACTTCGGAAAGCTGATGAACGAGGGGGCAAAAAACAATGAAAAAAAGAAAAAGGGCGATAAATCGGGCAAAAAGGAAGAACCCGAAAATACGGAACGGAAATTCCTCAAGGCTTATACCCGCAACCTCACCGAATGTGCCAAGAGAGGCGAGCTTGACAACATTGTGGGCCGTGATCGGGAGCTTGCCCGTGTGATTCAGATTCTCTGCCGCCGTCAGAAGAACAACCCCTGCCTCATCGGTGAACCCGGCGTGGGTAAAACCGCCATTGCGGAGGCGCTGGCACAGAAGATCGCAAAAAACGACGTCCCCTACCGCCTCAAAAACTGCGCCGTCTGCCTTGTGGATCTGACCGCTCTCGTGGCGGGAACCCAGTTCAGAGGGCAGTTTGAATCCCGTGTGCTGGGACTGCTCAACGATGTAAAGGCAGAGGGCAACGTGATTCTGGTCATCGACGAAGTCCACAACATCGTGGGCGTAGGCGATGCGGAAGGAAGCATGAATGCCGCCAATATTCTGAAGCCTGCACTCTCCAGGGGCGAAATTCAGATTATCGGTGCTACCACCCTCACGGAATACCGCAAGTACATCGAAAAAGACTCTGCCCTGGAGCGAAGATTCCAGCCCGTCACCGTCAACGAGCCCTCCGTGAAGGAAACTACCGATATTCTCAAGGGAATCAAACGGTATTATGAGGATTACCACGGGGTGAAGATTCCCGATGCCATCCTTGCTGCCGCCGCACGGCTCAGCGAACGGTACATCACCGACCGTTTCCTCCCCGACAAGGCAATCGACCTTGTGGACGAAGCGGCATCCCACATTTCCGTTCATTCCCCCGAGATCAACGAACGGCACGAGCTGGTTAACCGCCGCACGGAACTGGAGAAAAAACGTACCGAGCTTGAAGCAAAGACCACCTCGGGTGAGGAAGTCCCCAACGAGATTTACGAACAGTTAGCAAGCACCCGTGCCGAGGAAATGCGGATCGAGAGCCGCCTCAATGAGCTGAACGCCGCTTGTGATTTAATTAAAATGAAGGAATCCGATCTTGCGGACGTCATCGAAATCTGGACGGGCGTCCCTGCATCCAACATCACCGAAAGCGAATTCACCAAGCTGGCGGATCTGGAAAAACGCCTCTCCAAG
>JAZQUQ010000391.1:0-10032 GCA_045631365.1 Eubacteriales bacterium
GGGGGAAGTCGAGACCGAACCCTATACGGAAGCGGAATTGCTCCTCGGCAGACATAACATCCGAAAAGGGGGCGACTTGTTCCGTACCCTTGCGGAAAAAGAAATTCAAAAGCTGAACAAACGGATCAGCGGATTGAAAAGCGGTGGTTACGATGCCTCCGCAGAGGAAAAACTTCTCTCCGAAATTGAAAAAATGATAGAAATACACGGTTGAGGTGCTGTTTATGAATGTAAAAGAACTGTATGATATTCTGTCCGAGGCATATCCCAAGGCTTTGTCCTGTCCGTGGGACAACGACGGACTGATGGCGGCTGCCGATCTGACTGCTCCCGTAAAAAAGGTTCTTGTAGCCTTGGACGCCACGGAAGCTGCGGTAAGATATGCTGCGGAACATGGGTTTAACGTGCTCCTTACCCACCATCCCATGATTTTTAAGGGTCCCAAAGCCGTGACGCCCCTGACCCTTGACGGCCGACGGATCCTTGCATCGGTGACGGGCGGTGTGGCGGTTCTATCCTTCCACACAAGATTGGATGCCGTGGACGGCGGTGTCAACGATGAGCTGTGCCGCGTACTGGGATTTGAAGCGGACGGTGTCTTCGGCGATGAAGAAGCCCCCACCCTTGGCAGATTGGTCACCCTGAAGGAGGGAATGACCCTCCGTGAGCTTGCTTGTCACGTGAAAAAGTGTCTGAATGCGCCCTCGGTAAAGCTGATCGCGCAGAATACCGAGAGAACGGTAACCAAAATCGCCCTTTGCGGCGGTGACGGAAAGGGATTTACCTATCCCGCTCTGGCGGAGGGGGCGGAGGTGCTGATCACGGGCAACACCAGCTATAATTTCGGGCAGGATGGCTCCGAATGCGGCATTGCTACCATTGAGGCGGGGCATTACGAAACGGAAGCACCCGTTTGCCGTGTGCTCATGGAGAAAATGGCGGAGCTTGGCATCCCTTGTGAGATGTACGAGAGCCGTGTGGAGACCGTATATTAAAATTGGAGGACAGACATGGAACCGAAGGATTATGTAATTATCAAAATTGAAGGTGAATATGCCACCCTTCAGGATGCGGAAAGCAAGGAAGAGCTGTTTATTGCCATGGCACTCCTTCCGACCGGATGCGACGTGGGCACGAAGCTTCACTATGAGCTTCTCGAATATTCCATAACAGAAGCATAAGAATCGGAACGAATAAAAAATCGGCAGTTCAATCCCCCTGCAGACTGCAGGACGGGGCTGAACTGCCGATTGTTTTATTTTTGAATGAATCCTCAGAATGCGTCTACGATTTCTTCTTCGGGGTTAAAGGAGAGAGCTTGGGTGTTGGACTTGGCATCCGCTTCCGCAGGCTCAACCTTGAGGATTACCGCGGTGTCGGGAGACATACGGAAGGACAGGGTGTCACCGTAGGATACCACGTCGTCTGCAAGGGTAATCTCGGCTGTCTCGCCCTTTTCGTTCACGGCGGCAACCACGCGGATGCGGTACTTGGTACCTTCCTTTTCGTCGAGACCGAGCCAGCGCATCATGGGAATTCTGCCGCACGCATAGCTTCCGGGGGCGGTAAAGAGGAAGAGGTAACCCTCGTCACCGAGGATGTGAGCGCTTCCGTCAACGGGGTACTGACCGGGTTCGCCGAAGAGGGTGCGGCGTGCCTTCAGGAAACGGAGATTTTCGTTTGCGAAGGCCTTCCACTTTTTCAGCGTTTCCGCACATTCGGGGTAGTCACGGAGTGCGATATAACCGCGGGATACCTGAACGTAATAGGAGGTGCTGAGGGCGGAGATAATGCTGACCTCAAAACGGCCGGGGGTGTCGCCGAAGATGGAGGCATAGTTCATGTAAACGGGGCGGAAGCGGTCGTTTTCGTTGTGCCAGGTCTGGAGACGGTTGTTGGCAACGGAGCCCATTTCGTAGTAGTTTTCGTCCGCATTGAAGTTGACGAGAGACCATGCACCGCCGCGCTTCAGACCGTAATACTGTTCCATGCAAAGGTTGGGGTAACGACGGCGGAGCTTGGCTTTGAACTTTTCGATGTTCTTCCATTCCTTGTAGTTCTTGTCGCCTACGGGATGTCCGTGGTTGTCCGAATAGCAGGGTTCATCTCCAACGGAGCCGAAGTGGTAGCCGGGGATCTCGCGGAAGTTGATCCAGCGGCCGTCAAATGCCCAGAAGCGGGCGTTGTAGCGGTCGAGGACGCGGGTGGTTGCTTCGTAGTGGAAGTTCATGTACTCGTCGCAGGCGGCACATCCCAGACGAGTTTCAAAGTATTCGTGAGGGGTGCCGTCCTCGTGGGTTGCCGCCCATTCGGGACGTTCCGCATAAACCATGTTGGGTGTGCAGAAGCTGCCGATATAGATGCCTTGCTCTCGTGCCTGACGGATAAATTCATCGTAAGGACCGGGGGCTTCAAAGGTGTCGGTGTAGCCGATGATTTCGTCGGACTCTTCCTTTTCTACATAGCTGTGCATATCGTTGGTGCTGTCTCCGATTCCCATACGCTCGTGCTTGTAAATGGGGAAGCCGATGGGATCGATCCGCATATCACGGATGTATTCGGGCTCGGTGGTGGGATGGTTATCGTGACCGTAATAGATCGCCGCGGTCATCAGATCGGTAACCCCTGCGCGAACCAGAGGCTCAATGGCGTTGATATCGGGAGAGAAGAGCTTTGCCCACCAGCCGTTTTGCCACAGGTACCAGTCATCCACGGGGAGGGGCATCAAGGGAAGATAATGGGTAAAGAACTCCTGCATTCCCCAGATTTCACCCCAGTCAAGGGTTTCGAGGGGGAAGCCTGCGTCTTCGGTTCTCTGATGGTTCACGAAATGCTGGTGGAGACCGCCGTTGTCGTAAATATCGGGATAATACTTGTTTACCTTAATGGGTCCGGGATAGGGACCGTGTGCGGTTCTGGTGATGCCCTCGTTGCGGTAAGCACCGAGGAAGGTTTTTTCGCACACGAACCATTCGCCGCATTTTACCGCGTAATTGGGGGCAAAACCGATGGTGAGGGTGGTGTTGCCGGTGGTTTCGGTTTCCCAATAGGGGTATTCGAGACCGCAGTACAGACCGCCGTTTTCATAGCGGATGAAATAGTTGGTGGGGACGTGCCAGGGGGACTGGTCGTCGTGGAACAGAATCTCTTTTGCGGGCTCTGCCAGACGGATGCTGTCGCAGAGGATGCGGTCCGCGTTCCATGCGCCCTTGTTCTTGCGGAAGGCAAGCTCCCGTTCCGCAAAGGCACCGTTTTCGGGGAGAATATAGCGAAGCTTTGCGGTGTAATCTCCGTCGCGGTAGATGAATTCCACGCCGTTCTTGGTAACAGCCACGGATTCGGCAGCCGCATTCTCAAAATAGACCGTACCGTCCGCAGTCAGAGAGAATCCGAAGCTTTGGAAGGCATAGGAATCCTTGCCGAATGCAACGGACTTGAGGGCACCGCTTTTGCGGTCGATGAGAAGAGAGATTTTGCTGTTGTTGATGGAAATGCTCATGGGTACCTCCGTTTTGGTCGATGTATGTGAATTGCAATTGTTTCAAGGAATAAATACGGGAAATCTATGAGACGATTTTAGCACAAATGGGAGGGAAAGTCAATACGAAGTGCGGACGAAACAGAGGGAGACAGACCAAGGATTTTGCCGCATCCCGCGGGGGAGAAGATTTCGATAAATCTTGAAAGAATTTTTTGAAACCTATTGCAATTATCCTTCAAATGTGGTATAATACATAAAGAAATAATGTGTACTGGAGAGTGGGCGAGCAAGTCCACTCTCTTGTTTATGTAATTGAAACCATGAGGTATCAGATGAAAGCAAAGAAAAATGTAGCGGGATTCGTATGGGATCTGGTTGCTCCCGTTGCCGATGAGCTTGGCTATATGATCTGGGATGTGGAATACGTGAAGGAAGGATCCACCATGATTCTCCGCATTACCATCGACATCGACAACGAAGAGGGCATCACCATCGACGACTGCGAAAAAATGCACCGCGCCATCGATCCCATTATCGATGAAGCGGACCCCATTGAGGAAGCCTACAACCTGGAGGTTTCTTCTCCCGGTGTGGAACGCCTTTTGACCCGCCCCGAGCATTTTGATCGGATGGCAGGTTCTGAAGTGGAGGTCAGACTGTTTGCCGCCCTTCCCGACAGACCCGCAATCGGCGCATCCAAGGCATTTACGGGCATTCTGAAGGGACTTGACGACGGAAATATTCTCGTCGAAGTGGCAGGCGAAGAAGTTCGCATCCCCAAAAAGGCTGCATCCAAGGTGCAGACCGTATTTAATTGGGACTAAAGAGATCAACAACAGTATTTCAGGACAGAGTGAAAGGATACGGAAATGAATAAGGAGCTTTTTGATGCATTGAAGCTGCTGGAGCAGACCAAGGGAATTCCTATGGACTATATGCTTGAGAAAATTGAGGCGGCTCTTCAATCGGCTTTCAAGAAGGAATACGGCTCTTCTTCCGTGAGAGTCGCAATCAACAAGGATAAGCAGGACGTACGCGTATACAAGCGCCGTACCGTTGTGGAAGAAGTAACAGACCCTAAGACAGAAATCTCTCTTGAGGATGCACACGCAATCAGCAAGCGTTACGACATGGGTTCTGTGGTAGAAGAAGAAATCAAGACCAAGAACTTCGGCAGACTCAGCGCACAGACCGCAAAGCAGGTCATCGTGCAGGGTATCCGTGAAGCGGAAAAGAGCAATATCATCCGCGAATACGAAAAGAAGAAGGAAGAGGTCATCACCGCCGTTGTTACCAAGAGAAACGACAACACCGGTGACGTTGAGGTGGATACCGGTACAAGTACCGCATGGCTCAACGCGGCAGACCAGATTCCCGATGAAGTTCTTCTGGTGGGCGACAGAGTGAGAGTGTTCATCACAGAGGTAAAGCGTGAGGCGGAATACGGCCCCATGGTAACCCTGTCCAGAACCCATCCCAACATGATCAAGCGTATGTTTGAAGCGGATATCCCCGAAATTACCGACGGAACCGTAACCATCAAGAGCATTGCCCGTGAGGCAGGCTCCAGAACCAAGATTGCGGTATTCTCCAGAGATGCTGAAGTAGACGCTGTGGGTGCCTGCATCGGTAACAAGGGAATGCGTATCAACGCCATTGTGGATGAACTCCGCGGCGAAAAGATCGACGTGATCAGCTATTCCGAGAACATGGAGCAGTACATCGCAGCAGCTCTTTCTCCCGCATCCGTGCTGGAGGTTGAGTTTGACGGCGAACGGAGCGCAAAGGTAACCGTTGCCGGGGATCAGCTCTCTCTTGCCATCGGTAAGGAAGGTCAGAACGTAAGACTTGCGGCAAAGCTGACCGGCTGCAAGATTGATATCAAGGGCGTTAAAGCATAATCGGTCATGAACGGTGAACAAAAAACAGTCCCTGCAGCAAAGCAGGGGGCAAAACAGAAAAAAATTCCGGAAAGACGCTGTATCGGCTGTCAGGGAACCTTCTCCAAAAAGGAGTTGATCCGTGTGGTTCGCTCTCCCGAAGGGGAAGTTTCCATCGATTTCACAGGAAAGAAATCCGGCAGAGGCGCATATATCTGTAAGAATGAGACCTGCTTCAAAAAAGCAAAGAAATCGGGCGCGATTCACCGTGCCCTTGAGGTGGAAATCACGGATGAGCTCCACGACGAGCTTCTCCGCGAGATTCAGTTTGAGCTGGAACGCGGGTAACGGATTCCTCACGAACAAATAAACCAAAATTAGGGTGGATGAATGGCGGATATCAAGAATTACATCGGACTGTGTAAAGCAGCAGGCGGCGTGATTGCCGGAAGCGATCTTGTTCTGAAGGCGATAAGAAGCGGCAAAACGGTGTGCGTTCTCATAGCAGGGGACGCTTCTCCCAGAACTCGGAAGCAAATCACCGATAAGTGTACTTTTTACAGCATTACACACGGCGTGACAGAGGAGGATTCCTTTGAGCTGGGCCGATTGATCGGCAAAACTGCTCCGTGTGCCGTGCTGGGACTGAATGGCAAGGGTCCGGCGGATGCGGTTGTGAAGCTGCTTTCGTCAGAGAACCACTGATTTCTTAAGTTAATATTAGATAAAAACGCGGTATTGTATCGATAGAAAGGATGATTCGAATGGCATCAAAAACAGCACCGATGTTCAGAGTAAACCAGTTGTCCAAGGATTTGGGCATGAAAACCAAGGAGTTGACCACAACTCTTGACGAAATCGGAATCAAGGGTAAGGGTAGCTCCGCTGTGCTTGAACCGGATGAAGTCAATCTTCTGTTTGAACATCTGACAAAGAAGAATCAGATTAAGGATATTGACGGATACATGGGCGGCAAGACTTATATCAAGCTCCCCGATTCCCCCGAAAAGATAGCTGCTAAGGAAGCGGCAGAAAAGGAAGCGGCTGAGAAGGCAGCAGCAGAAAAGGCGGCGGCTGAGAAGGCAGCAGCAGAAAAGGCGGCAGCAGAAAAGGCAGCAGCTGAAAAAGCAGCAGCTGAAAAAGCAGCGGCAGAAAAGGCAGCGGCTGAAAACAAAAAAACACAGACGGAAAATGGGCAGAGAAACGATCGACCTGCTCAGGGACAGCGTATGGGAAATACAAACAATCAGTCAAACAACAATCGTCAGGGTTCTGATAACCGTCAGAATGATTTCCGGAATCGTGACGGTCAGAATAACCGTTCCGATAACCGCCAGAACGATTTCCGGAACCGTGACGGACAGAACCGTGACGGACAGAATAATCGTCCCGACAATCGCCAGGGTGGTTTCCAGAACCGCGACGGACAGAACCGTGACGGACAGAATCGTTTCGACAACCGTCAGGGCGGCTTCCAGAATCGCGATGGACAGAATCGTTTCGACAACCGTCAGGGCGGCTTCCAGAACCGTGACGGTCAAAACCGTGACGGACAGAACCGTTTCGATAACAGAAGAAACGACCGTATGCCTTCCAAGGATAAGGATTCCGGCAACGACAGAATGCCCATTCCTCCTCAGCCCAAGCCGAAGATCGAGACCGGCGTGGAGAAGAAGCGTACCGGTACCGTCCGTGTGGTTGACACAAGAACAACCTCCGTGGACCTTTCCAAGTACGACGAACGTCTTGAAAACTTCCAGACCAACATTGACGGCGATCAGAGCAACAAGCAGAAGTTGAAGAAGCAGAACACCCGTGACGACCGCAAGGGAACAGGCAAGAAGTCCGATAAGGAACGTCAGGCAATGGAAAAGCTTCGCAAGGCAAATCTGGAAAAGGCAAAGAAGCAGCCTCTGAAGGTGACCATTCCCGAAGAGCTGACCGTTGGCGAGCTGGCACAGAGTCTGAAGGTAACTGCGGCTGAGGTTGTAAAGCGTCTGATGCTCCTCGGCGTGATGGCAAACATCAACCAGGTTATCGACTTTGATACAGCCAGCCTGATTGCGGAAGAACTTGGTGCTATCGTTACCAAGGAAGTAAAGGTTACCATCGAAGAAAAGCTCTTCGGTGAGGAAGAAACCTCCGAAGAAGCACTGGTAGAACGCGCTCCCGTCGTTTGCGTTATGGGTCACGTTGACCACGGTAAGACCTCCATCCTTGACGCCATTCGTCATTCCGACGTAACCGCAGGAGAAGCGGGCGGTATTACACAGCACATCGGTGCGTACCGTGTCAGCATCAACGACAAGGATATCACATTCCTCGACACCCCCGGCCACGAAGCGTTTACTGCAATGAGAGCGAGAGGCGCACAGTGCACCGATATTGCCATTCTGGTTGTAGCAGCGGACGACGGTATCATGCCTCAGACCGTAGAAGCGATCAACCACGCAAAGGCTGCGGGCGTTGAGATTATCGTAGCCATCAACAAGATGGATAAGCCTACTGCTAACCCCGATCAGGTGAAGAACGAGCTGACCAAGTACGAGCTGGTTCCCGAAGAATGGGGCGGCGACGTGATCTGCGTTCCCGTATCCGCTCACACCAAGATGGGTATCGACGACCTTCTCGAAAACATTCTGCTCATCGCGGAAATGAAGGAACTGAAGGCAGACCCTGCAAAGCGCGCGAAGGGTATTGTGATCGAAGCAAAGCTGGATAAGGGCCGCGGTCCCGTTGCAACCGTACTGGTGCAGAACGGTACTCTGAAGCAGGGTGACATTGTGATCGCGGGTACCTCTGTAGGCCGTGTTCGTGCGATGACCAACGACAAGGGTCAGCTTCTTGAAACCGCAGGTCCCTCCGTTCCCGTTGAGATCATTGGTCTCTCCGAGGTTCCCATGGCAGGCGACGAATTCAACGCAGTTGAAGACGAACGTATGGCAAGAGAACTGGCGGAACAGAGAAAGGAAAAGGCGAAGGAAGAGCAGTTCAAGCTCAACGCAAAGGTCAGCCTGGAAGATCTGTTTGCACAGATTTCCGAGGGTGTAAAGGAACTGAACGTTATCGTCAAGGCAGACGTTGGCGGTTCTGCGGAAGCGGTTAAGGCTTCTCTTGAAAAGATCGCAAACGAAGAGGTCCGCGTAAGAGTTATCCACAGCGGCGTCGGCGGAATCACCGAATCCGACGTTACCTTTGCGGCGGCTTCCAATGCGATTATCGTCGGATTCAACGTCCGTCCCGATAAGAGCGCTCTTGATACTGCAGAACGTCAGAAGGTTGACGTGCGTACCTACCGCATCATCTACGAGTGCATCGAAGAGATCACCGCAGCGATGAAGGGTATGCTTGCTCCCACCTTCAAGGAAGTTCTTCAGGGTCATATTGAAGTTCGTCAGACCATTAAGGTTCCCGGTGTGGGCATGATCGCAGGTTCCTACGTTCAGGACGGTAAGGTAACCCGTCAGTCTCAGATCCGTATCGTCCGCGACGGTATCGTGATCATGGAAGACCAGATCTCCTCCCTCAGACGCTTCAAGGACGACGTCCGTGAAGTGGCAACCGGCTACGAATGCGGTATCGGCCTCGCAAAGTGCCTGGATATTCAGGTGGGCGACGTTCTCGAAGCCTTCATTATGGAAGAAGTTAAGAAGTAATTCAAGGGGGAGACGTTAGGGGATGTTTTTGAAAAAACACCCCCTAAAACCCCCAAAAAACTTTTAGACATATATAGAAAACAGAGTACAGCGGAAAGCGGACAATGGCTTTCTGCTAAACTCTGTTTTTGTTTTCTTGGGATTATTGCTTTTTTAACAGCTGATTTTTGATGGCTTCAAAGGTTTCGTCGCTGATGTCGTGCTCGATTTTGCAGGCATCTTTTCTTGCGGTTTCCTCGGAAACGCCCATAAGCATCAGCACCTTTGAGATGATTTCGTGTCGTTCAAACATTCGAAGTGCCACGTCCATGCCAAGCTCCGTCAGAATGAGCTCGCCGCCGTCGTCAATGCGGATGTAGCCGTTTTCGCGGAGATTTTTCATCATAACGCTGACGGTGGGCTTGGAATACCCTAACTCCGACGCAACGTCCACGGAACGGCAGGATCCGTTTCGTCTGCGGAGCATATAGATGGTTTCAAGATAGTTTTCTGCCGCTTCGTGTATGACCATGACATTCCTCCGTCAACAAATCTTTTCGGACATTATACCACATTTGCGAAGAAAAGTCAAATCAAACTTTTTGGGGGCATGCAGAAGGGTACAGAGACCGATTTTTGACGGGTTTGGTGGGTCAGAGGGATAAGAGTTCACGGAGCTCGGCGATGGCTTCCTCGTACTTTGGGAGGTTCTCCGCACAGGTGGCGTACCAGACGGTGTGGAGATAGCCGAGGAGATGCTCGCCGCACCGTTCCTCGCAGAATTTCACGGTGCCGCGGAGATTTCCCGTGATTTCCCAGTTGCTGGTGCCGGGAATCTGGTCGAAGCCGTGTTGGTCTAAGATTTCGTAATAGTGGGTGCATCGCTCCGAGTACCATTGAGAGTGCACCTGAGGGACGGTGTCGTCTCCGGGAACGTTGCCGTAGTACCAGTAGCTCATGAGCACATCCTTCGGCATACGGGCGAGGAATTCTTCCTCATGGTCATAGATATAGTCTGCCCACATAAGTCGGATCG
>JAZQUQ010000392.1:0-9978 GCA_045631365.1 Eubacteriales bacterium
TGATAAGGCCGCTATCGTGAGATGGTGGCGAACTGAGGTGGTACCACGGGATTTCGTAATTCTCGTCCTCTGTATTCTGGGGTTTTAACCCCATCGGAATGCAGAGGACTTTTGTTTTCCTTTCTACGTTCCAAACGATCCCAAGCACAAATCAGAAAGGATGTACCAAAATGGAACAGAACTACTATCAGAGAGAAATTGAAACCATGCCCCTCGACGAAATGAAGAAACTGCAGTCGGAAAAGCTGGTTAAACAGGTCAAGCACGTTTATGAGAACGTCCCTTATTACAAAAATCTGATGGATGAGAAGGGCGTAAAGCCCGAAGACATTCAGAGCATTGACGATCTCCATAAGCTCCCGTTCCTTACGAAAGCCGATCTGCGTGATGCATATCCCTACGGATTGCTGGCAAAGCCGCTGGAAGACTGTGTGCGTATTCAGTCTACCTCCGGTACAACAGGCAGACGTGTGGTTGCATTCTATACACAGCATGATATCGATCTCTGGGAAGACTGCTGCGCCCGTGCCATTACCGCGGTCGGCGGCACCAAGAAGGACGTTTGTCAGGTAGCGTACGGCTACGGTCTGTTCACAGGAGGTCCCGGTCTCAACGGCGGTTCTCACAAGGTGGGCTGTCTGACACTCCCCATGTCCTCCGGCAACACCGAACGTCAGATCCAGTTTATGATGGATCTTTCCGCAACAATCATCTGCTGCACACCCTCTTATGCCGCATACATTGGAGAAACTCTGACGGAGCAGGGCTACAAACCCAAGGATATTCCGCTGAAGGCAGGTATCTTCGGTGCAGAACCCTGGACCGAAGAAATGCGTCATCAGATCGAGGCAACACTCGGTATCAAGGCGTACGATATTTACGGTCTGACCGAAACCTCCGGCCCCGGTGTAGCCTTTGAATGCAGCGAACAGAACGGTATGCACATCAACGAAGACCACTTCTATGCGGAAATCATTGATCCCGATACCGGCGAGGTTCTTCCCGAAGGAAGCAAGGGTGAGCTTGTTTTCACCTCCCTCGATAAGGAAGCGTTCCCGCTCCTCCGTTACCGTACCCGCGATATCTGCGTTCTCTCCCGTAAGAAGTGCTCCTGCGGACGTACCCTTATTAAGATGGCAAAGCCCATGGGCAGAACCGACGATATGCTCATCATCCGCGGTGTCAACGTATTCCCGAGCCAGATCGAAACCGTTCTTCTGAACGAAGGTTATGAACCCAACTATCAGATCGTGGTGGATCGTGTGAACAACAACGATACCTTCGAGGTCAACGTAGAGATGACGGCGGAAAAATTCACCGATAAGGTAAGTGAAATCCTTGCCATGGAAAAGGTACTTGCAGATTCCATGAAGACCATGCTGGGTATCAACCCCAAGGTGCATCTCGTTGCTCCGAAATCCATTGCCCGCAGCGAAGGCAAAGCGGCTCGTGTTGTGGACAAGAGAAAGCTTATATAATTGCAGAGGTGTGAAGAGATGGCGATCAGACAATTAACAGTATTTGTTGAAAACAAGCAGGGTACAATCGTTGCGGTAACGGAAACCCTTTCCAAGAATAACATCAATATCAGAGCGCTTTCCATCGCTGAAACCGAAGATTTCGGTATTCTCCGTCTGATTGTAAGTGACGAAGCGGCAGCGGTGAAGGCATTGGAAGAAGAAGGATGTCTTATCAAGATCACCGAGGTTGTGGGCGTAAAGATTGGCGATGCCCCCGGAAAACTTTCGGATGCACTCAAGGTTCTTGATCACGCAAACGTGAACGTGGAATATCTCTATGCGTTCATGGCGCGTACGGAAAAACACGCCTACGTGGTTCTCCGTGTCCAGGAGAACGCGGAAGCCGAGCAGCTTCTGCAAAATGCCGGCTTCCATCTGATCACAAATGCAGATATTGAAAAGCTGTAAAGAAAATGAAACGATATTTTGAGCAGTCTGAATAATGAGGGATTGAAATGATGACAAGCATTCGACGTACAGGCAAATATTTTATGTGCTTTCGCGTAGTTTATTATTTTTACTATGCTTATTTTGCCATGGGAAAATTGCTTGTGAGATTGCGGAATATCGTGTAAGTTCAGATAGAAACAACATCCCAAAACCTCACTTGCAGTAGTTATGCAGGTGAGGTTTTGTGCGGAAAGGACGATGTATCAATGGCGAACAAATTGGATGAAGCAAGAAAGATCATCAATGAAGTAGACGCTCAAATGGCAGAGCTGTTTGTAAAACGCATGAGAGCTGCCGAGATGGTCTGCGAGCATAAGAAGGAATTCGGTCTGCCAATTTTGGATCAGAAACGCGAGAATGCCGTAATCGAACAGAATTCCGCGCGAATCGAGGACGAGATACTGAAAGGCTATTATATCGACTATCTGAAGCACCTTATGTCGGTATCCCGTTCCTATCAATACCGTTTGCAGAGCGGACTGAAGGTTGCATACAGCGGTGTGGAGGGTGCATTTGCTCATATTGCCGCCGGTCGTATCTTCCCCGAAAGCACTCGCGTTTCCCATACGGATTTCAAAGCTGCTTACGATGCCGTTGTAAACGGTGAGTGCGATGCAGCGGTGCTTCCCATCGAAAACAGTTATGCAGGGGAAGTGGGACAGACCATTGACCTGATTTTCTCCGGTGAGTTATTCATCAATGGGATCTATGAGCTGGAAATCCATCAGAATCTGCTTGGCGTTGCGGGGTCAAAAACAGAGGATATAAAAAAGGTCACAAGCCACCCGCAAGCACTCAGTCAATGTCACGATTACATTGAAATGCGAGGAGTCAAGGCGGAAGAATCCACAAATACGGCTCTCGCCGCAAAGATGGTTGCAGAAACCAACGACAAATCTCTCGGCGCAATTGCCAGCGTGGAAACAGCCGAAATTTACGGCTTAAAGGTGCTGGAAGCCAATATCAACAAAAGCGGAGAAAACACCACACGTTTTGCAGTTCTCTCCAAAGTACGTGCAAGTTCTCCTTCGCTTACAAGTTCGGTTCTGATGTTCACGGTCAAGCATGAGGCAGGCTCCCTCGCCAACGCCATCGGCATCGTCGGAAAGTACGGTTATAACATGACCGCACTTCGCTCGAGACCCATGCGCAAGCATTCGTGGCAGTATTACTTCTACGTGGAAATCGACGGGACAACGGAAACCGAGAACGGTGCAAAAATGCTCAACGAACTCGGGAAAATGTGCGATCAGCTGAAAGTAGCCGGTACCTTCGCACCGCATACGGAAATATAAGGGTGAGAATAGCCGCGGGCTTTTTCGAGGATATACAATAACTTGGAGCAAAGGTGGAAATCAAATGATTGTAGATATCAGTAAGAAAATACTCATCGTAGGTCTTGGACTTCTCGGCGGCAGTTATGCCAAGGTACTGAAACGCTTTGGTTTCCATATCAGTGCCATTACCTTGGAGCAGAGTTCCATTGACTACGCCATCCGTGAAGGATTGATTGACGAAGGAACGACGTCCATTGACGGGAGATTGATCGGAGAGGCAGATCTTGTAATCTTCGCCCTCTATCCCCACGTTTTTGTGGAATGGATCGAAGCAAATCAGCATCTTCTGAAAAGCGGTGCGCTGATTACCGACGTCACCGGTGTCAAGCGAAATATCGTGTATCGGATTCAGGAAATCCTCCGTACGGACGTAGAATTCATTGCAGCACACCCCATGGCAGGACGTGAAGTTTCCGGAGTGGAAAACAGTTCGGATAAGATGTTTATCGGTGCGAACTACATCGTCACACCTACAGAAAAGAATACACCGGAAGCGGTTCAGACCTGCATGGAGCTTGGGAGACTTCTTGGATTCTCCAACGTCACCACCCTTTCTCCGGAAGAACACGACGAGATGATCGGATTTCTCTCCCAACTGACCCACTGTATTGCCGTTACACTGATGACATGTAATGACAAGGAGAATATGGAGAAGTTCACAGGAGACTCGTTCCGTGACCTCACCAGAATCGCAAGAATCAACGATCTGATGTGGAGTGAGCTGTTTGTTGCCAACAAGGACGTTCTGCTTGATCAGATGAATCTTTTTATGAAAAAATTCGAGGAACTGAAGACAATGCTGGAAACGGAGGACATCGACGGCATGAGAAAAATGATGCGTCATTCCACCGAACGCCGTGCATTGTTTGACAAAAAATAATGAAACTTATCTTTGTATAATGTATATGGAGGATTATTGTCATGAATATGGATTTCAAACGTAAACTGCCCATTCCTCAGGACATTAAAGCAGAATATCCCGTCACCTCGGAGCTTGCCGCGGTCAAAGCAAAGCGCGACGAAGAGATCAAAGCAATTTTCGAAGGGAAGGACAATCGCTTTATCCTTGTGATCGGGCCTTGCTCTGCCGATCATGATGACAGTGTGATCGACTATATCTCCCGCCTGAGAACGGTACAGGATAAAGTTGCAGACAAGATCTACATTATCCCTCGAATTTACACCAACAAGCCCAGAACCACAGGGGATGGCTATAAGGGAATGCTGCATCAGCCCGATCCCACAAAGGAATCCGATATGCTGAAGGGGCTGGTAGCCATCCGAAATCTTCACATCCGTGCAATTCGTGAAACAGGATTTACCTGTGCGGATGAAATGCTGTATCCCGAAAACCACCGCTACCTTTCCGACCTTCTTTCCTACGTTGCCATCGGAGCAAGATCGGTGGAAAATCAGAGCCACAGACTGACGGCAAGCGGCCTTGCGATCCCCGTCGGTATGAAGAACCCCACAGCGGGAGATCTTTCTGTCATGATGAATTCGATTACCGCCGCACAGCATTCACACACCTTCATCTACCGCGGTTGGGAAGTGGAAAGCCACGGAAACCCCCTTGCTCATGCCATTTTGAGAGGTTACGTCAATAAACACGGTCAATCCATGTCGAACTACCATTACGAAGACCTCATTCATCTGGCGGAAATCTACCAAAAGTCCGGCCTTGCCAATCCTGCGGTTATCATCGATACCAACCACGCAAATTCCGGCAAGAAGTGGGCAGAACAGCCTCGAATTGCCAAGGAGGTTCTCAACAGCTGCCGTCATTCTGCCGATGTTAAGGCGATGGTGAAGGGACTTATGATCGAAAGCTACATTGAAGACGGCGCGCAGAAGCCCGAGGAATGCACGTACGGTAAGTCCATCACCGACCCCTGCCTTGGATGGGAAAAGACGGAACAGCTGATCTATGATCTTGCAGACGTTCTCTGAAGCATGTTTTGAAAAACAAACAGGGAAAACCACGTAAATACTCAGAAAAGACGAAAGGGAGAGGGGAACGGCTTCTTCTCATAAGGAAGTTACAAATTGCCTTGTAGGGACAGGCGTCCTCGACTGTCCGATGAAGGTATAATTGCATTGCAGAAAACAAAGAGTAAACCCCGACAGATTTTTGATATCTGTCGGGGTTTTTACCAATTATCACAAGTTTCGCCCTGTGATGTTACCTTTTTATACCACGAATCGGCGAGAGACACAATGATTCTGCCGAGTTTTGTTTGTCGCGGACAGTCGAGGACGCCTGTCCCTACAGTTTTGTAAACATCCTTATGAGAACAAGCCTAAATCCTCTCACTTTTTTTCCAGTCTTCCCGTTGCATATCCGATGTATTCGCAATGCTCTCTGCGGCCGTTATACCAAACGTGATACAGTCCGTCCTCATCCCGAAGAACGGCGGGCTTATAGCAGGAATCCTCATCCCATGCCCCGGGTGTGGGTGTAACCAAGGGATTCTCGGGGACTCTCTCCCAGCCGGTAATACCGTCCTTCGAACGTGCGGCACAGATACAGGCGGTGTGGATATCACGGTATCCGATGTAAAACATGAGATATCCGTCGTCCTCACGGAGAAGTTGAACGGCACCGATTCGATTTTGCTCGTATTCGTTTTCGGGGTTACAGGAGAAAATGGGATTGTTCCCATGCTTTTCCCATTGAATGCCGTCCTCCGATTCCGCATAGCAGATGACGTTCGGCTCGTAAGTCTCTCCTGCGGCGTACCACATACGGAATCTCCCGTTTTCAAACAGAACGAAGGGGTTCATAACGGAATCCTTCTCAAAATCGGTTTCGGGGATCATGACGGGGGTTTTTGAGATGCGTTCAAAATGAATTCCATCGTCGGAGCGTGCGATCCAAATGCAGGATTTTCCCACTCCGTTGTGCCAGGACTGGCTGGTGTACCACATCAGGTATCCGCTTCCAAAAGGGTCGGGAATGACGCAGTTGCGGTTTACGGAAACCTCATCGACGGAAGGATCACATTCCAAGGTAAGGATGGGGTCTTCCCAATGGATGCCGTCGTCGGAGAAGGATACAGCCAAAGCCTGTTTTGTACGCCACGACAGATCCATACGCAATCTGCCGTTCTGCTTCCAAACATAGGCATCAAACATCGTACCTGTTTCGGGGTTTCCGAACACGGGGGAATCGCTGTATTTCTTGAAAGAGCCTGTTTTGTTTTCCATATGCTATCTCCTTGAAGTAAAATCTTTGCTTAAAGCTCAATCACGGTATGTATCTTTTCGGAAGCAGAAAGGGAAACTCTTTCCGTTCCGTCAACGCTGACGGTAAGCCCCCTTGTTTTGTCCCAGTCCATATCAATGCGATGGCCATGATAAATCAAATCACGGAGAGAGAAGGAGTCAAGGGAGGTTCCGAGGGGATGGATTTCCAGCCGATCGTCTGCCGAAGGACGAATCCCGCAGATGCCTGTCATAACGAGATCGATGAAGGAGGAGTGATTGTAGTGCTGTCCCCGTTCCTTGTCGCTGCGATCCCGTTCACGGAGGATTTCTCGAGCCAGCCAGATGCCCGTGTCGGGATCCATATTTTCATCCAGCCACGGTGTTCCGTCGGTGTCACGGTGAGAATAGGCGTAGAGGAGCATCAGCTTCATGAAATCATCCTGTGTGATGACAGAATCCTCCGATGTGTGCAGGTATTCGATAACCGCAGTCAGAGTCTGTGCCGTTGCGAAAGGCCAGATGGGACCGTTCCAAAGGCATTCGTGATGAAAGGGTTTCATGTAATCGGGATGGGAGGCATCGGCAGTGCGAAGACCGTGAGGGGCAAGGAAGCATTCCTTTGCAAGGAGATTGGTAAAGCAATCGGCTTTTCCGTCATTGGGAATACCGTATATCCACGGGATATATCCTACAAGCTCCCGTACGTTCTGCATGACACCATCGTCGGAAATGACGCCGTACATTCCAACAGAATCGTTCCAAAGGAGTTCGTTGATCCTTCGGCGAAGCTCTTCCGCTTCCTTCCGATACAAGGCGGCATTTTCTTCATCCCTCACACGGTGGGCAAGGTCAGCGAGCGCCATTTTGTCCGCACACATATAAGAATTGATGGTGGGACGCATTCCGTCTCCGGAAATAGCGAATTCCATTCCGTCTCGGTCTGCGGTCTGACGGTACATTCCGTTTTCCGTCTTATGGTCGTCCCAATCACAGTGGATTTTCGCAAGCTTGGGGTACAAGGCTTCTGCGGCGGTGTAGTTACCCGTAACCTTGGCCAAAGCGAGAACGCTGTCGGCAATGGGGAAGCTGTACAGGCGAGGATTTCCTTCGTTACACCAGAAATTTGCGTATTCTTCCAAAACAAAGGTTTCATGCATCCATCTTCCGTCACGGAAATGATGGCTTGCGGCACAGCTGATGGTGTTGTATATACCCGCCCACGATACGTCGGGCAGAAATTCCGTAATGACGTGGCCGTTGGGTGTGTCTTTCACATGCCGCTGATATAGCTCGCAGCGGTAGTTGTATGTGGTGTTCAGCTCCGAATCGGACGAAGTGAATTTCGGGAACGTAACATTCATGTTGAAGGGATCTCCTTTGCTGTATGTCATTTTCGATTATATCGATTGGATACATTATATCATGAAAAAGGATGGATTATCAAGTGTCTCATTCCTTCTTTTTGAAGTTTTCGAATCGATTGCGGCTCCTTATGGAAATCTGAAAACAGGATACCGTGAGCATTAGTCAAACGGTATCCTGTTTTGTTATGCTTTATTTATGGCAGTTCTTCCCGTGGTCAAACGCAGGATTCCGGCCGTAGAAATTCTTGCTGTCCATGTCGTCCCGAGTTTATCTCGGGCGTTCCGCATGGCGTCACCGATTTTTCTCATTTACACAGAGGGGAGAGGGAAGAGGAAATCACGAAACAATACACCTCGATTGAAAAAATGGCGGTGATCATTATATTCGATCATCTCCCCCAAAATTGCCGGTATCGGCAAGATTGAAGCGACATTCTTCACAATACACCGTGGACTTATTGACGATACTATGATATAATATGTTTACCGGTTTGATAGAGGTGATCATATGAACTATACATCGACCGTGCAAGTGCGAACATCGCCGAAGCCATCATCAAGAAGCTTCATCTTATTCTGAAAAGCGGAACCTCCGACAGCAGCCTGGATTGGTTTGCGGTAGGGGATTACAAAAAGATTCCGAATGAGGTTGGCGGAAAGGACACCTTCAAGACGTGGCTCGATTACTTCAGGGTTCCTTATGAAGAATAATATATGAAAGGGCAATTGACGACAATGAAGAAACGAATCATCATAATCGCCGCCGCAGTTTTACTTGCTGTTTTGCTTGTCGCGTGCGGTGATAAGAGTGGAAATAACACAGAAAAGGATACAGGTGCACCAAGCACCGAGGTAAATGAGGATATGAATAACGAACAGACAAACACATACCGCCGGATCAGCATGGATGAAGCTGTCGCCATGATGGCGCAGGAGACGGACTATATCATTCTCGATGTACGCCGTCCCGATGAGTTTGCCGCAGGTCATATCCCGAATGCGATCAATGTTGCGAATGAAACCATCGGCACAGCAGAAATTCCCGAACTGCCCGACAAGGATCAGCTCATTATGGTGTACTGTCGAAGCGGCCGCCGCAGTAAAGAGGCATCCGAGAAGCTGGTGAAGCTTGGGTATACGAATATCGTGGAGTTCGGCGGGATTCTTGATTGGACGGGTGAAGTTGTGACGGGGCAATAATTGTACCGCTAAAGAGAAAGAAAAGGGGACTACAACATGAAAGACGAATGCTTGATTTGCGGTGCACCGCTGAAATACTTGGAAAATGACGAGCAGATGGAATGCGCTGTCTGTCACAAAAAAGAGAACAGCAAAACGGTCTGCGAGAACGGACATTATGTTTGCAACGAATGCCACACGCAGGGGATGGACAGCATTGTCGGCGTATGTCTTGCAGAAAAATCCAAAGATCCCATCGTTATCATCAAAAAGCTGATGGCGTTGCCATTCTCTCATATGCACGGTCCCGAACATCATGTGATGGTTGGCTCTGCGCTGCTTACAGCATATAAAAACGCCGGCGGAAAGATTGACCTCACGAAAGCGCTTTCCGAAATGCAGGCGAGAGGGAAAAAAGTGCCGGGCGGTGCCTGCGGATTCTGGGGAGCCTGCGGTGCCGGTGTGAGTGCGGGAATGTTCGTGTCCATCGTGACAGGCTCGACTCCGCTTTCCGTAAAGGAATGGCAGCTTTCCAACTTTATGACAGCGGGAGCTTTGGGTGCGATTGCTTCTGCCGGCGGACCTCGTTGCTGTAAACGGAATTCTTATATAGCTATTATTAAAGCGGTGGAGTTTGCCCGGGCATATCTTGGTGTAGAAATGGAGCTTGGCGAAATCAAATGCACCCATTCCGCACAGAACAACCAATGCATCGGCAAGAGATGCCCTTTTTGGGGAAAGTGAGAAAATATGCTGACATACACATCAATCATTGCATCGCAAAGAGTCATCCGAGAAGCTGGTGAAGCTCCGTTGCACGAACATCGTGAAGTTCTGTGGGATTCTTGATTGGATAGGCGAAACTGAGAGAGGAGAGTGAGACGTATGAAAAATGAACTCAAAAAAAGAGATTGCGGAATC
>JAZQUQ010000393.1:0-3849 GCA_045631365.1 Eubacteriales bacterium
GAAAGCTTTTTGCAAAAAAGTTTCCCCCATAAAATTCCCATATGAATAAAAAAAGCTTTACCGGCACTGCCGTTTTGATGGGGATGATTATTCTTGCGGCGAAGGGGATGGGACTTTTCCGTGACATTTTGATTGCGGGGAGCTACGGAACAACGTCTGCCGCCATTGCCTATGAGACTGCGTCCAAGCTGCCGATCACGGTATTTGATCTGGTTCTTGGCGGGGTTGTCACCTCGGCGTTCATTCCCGTTTACAACAGCATTTCCGTGAAGGAAGGCAAAAATAAGGCGCTCTCCTTTGCTCAGTCCTACATGAATTTTATTTTGGTCATTACCGCCGTCATGACCCTACTGGGAACGGTCTTTGCTCCTTGGCTGGTGTCCTTTATGGCGCCCGAGCTGAGTGACACAAGCCGAACCCTTGCCGCGGAGCTGACACGGATCATGTTCCCCATGATGATCTTCTGCGGAACGGCGTTTTCCTTTGTGGGGTACCTCCAATCCGAAGGAGAATACAACATTCCCGCCCTCATCAGCCTTGTTTCCAACCTGATCATGGTGGGGTATCTCCTGTTTCTCAATCCGTATTTCGGTGTCAAGGGGCTGGCGGTTTCCATGCTCATCGGTTGGGCTGCTCAGGCTGCCGTTCAGATTCCCGCCGTCCGCAAACACGGCTTCCGCTTTAATATCAAAGCCAAGCTGAACACGGAACCGATCCGACGTGCGGCGAAGAATACCCTCCCCATTCTCATTGCCACGTGGACTTCCCCCATCTGCAACCTCATCAACACCCGCCTTGCCTCGGGCATTGAAGAAGGCCGCGCCATTACCGCCCTCGGCTATGCAAACCGACTGTACATTATCATCGTCGGGGTCTTTTCCTTTGTAGCGACCAATCTTTTATTCCCGTATTTCTCAAGAGCCGCCGCTTCGGGAGACCGTGACGAATCCAACCGTCTGATCCTCACATCGGCGAAAACTCTTGTGTTTATCATCGCCCCCATCTCGGCGGGGCTGATGGTTCTCTCCCGCCCATTTACCTCGCTGATTTACGAGCGGGACACCTTCACCGCCGCCGACACCCTGATCACCGCGGAGGCACTCCGTTTCTATGCGGTGGGCATGGTCTTCTGTGCCGTCAATGAGATTCTGACAAAGGCATTCTTCGCGGAAGAGAAAACAAAAATCCCCATGATCTCCGCAGTCTGCGCCATGGTGTTCAACATTGCCGTTATTGCCCTGTTTGGTGAGAAGCTGGGTGTGGGCGGAATCGCCCTTGTATCGGGCATTGCGGTGGCGCTCAATATGCTGATCAACGGAATTATTGCCAAAAAGACCGCGGTGGTCCTTCCCGCATGGAAAGACGGGGCGGATATTCTGAAATCCGTGAGTTCCGCCGCTCTCATGGGCGGTGCGGTGTGGGGAATCCACCGCTTTACCGAGTCCATGGGCGTTCTTCTCTCCCTCGCGCTCTCCATTGGGGCGGGCGTGATGGTATATGCACTCCTCACCCTCCTCCTCCGTTCCGAGGAAATGGGGATGCTGAAAAACATGATTTTCAAAAAAAGGTAACCACCGAAGAAAGGCAGGATTACCCAATGACAAAAGTATTGCACATCCTCACCGACACCAACATCGGCGGTGCGGGACGGCTTCTTGTGAACTATCTCCATTGCTTTGACAAAACCAAGTTTCTCATCAAGGTGATTCTTCCCGTCCGCTCAGATCTGAAGCCTTTGGTGGAAGCGGAAGGCTACGAGGTCATCGAAACGGAGCACGGCAGAGACAAAAGCTTCGACTTAAAAGCGGTTGGCGAGATCAAAGCCATTATCCGACGGGAACACCCCGACATCGTCCACACCCATTCCTCCTTCTCGGGAAAGCTGGCGGCTTATCTTTGCGGTGTCAAGAGACGGTTTTACACCCGCCATTGCGCTTTTGAGATGCCGAAGCGGCTGACCACGTTCCCCGGAAAGCAGATCAACGGCTTCATCAACAACACCCTTGCCACCGATATCGTCGCGGTTGCCAAAGCGGCCGCCGACAATCTGACGGAAACGGGGGTAAACCCCAACCGAATCACCGTGATCATCAACGGGGTAGAACCCATGCGTCAAACTACAGCGGAAGAACAGGCGAAACTGAAAATCGCCCTCGGAATCGGGGACGGAACCTTTGTCTGCGGCATTTCCGCACGGTTGGAGATCTACAAGGGGCATATGTATCTCCTTGACACGGTCAAACAGGTAACAGACACCCATCCGAATGCGGTCTTTCTCATCATCGGCGGCGGAAGCGAGGAAGAAAACCTCAAAAACCGCGCCCGTGAGCTTGGCATCACGGATTTTGTCCGCTTCACGGGATTTGTTCCCGACGTTGCCCCCTATTACAACATTATGGACCTCAATCTGAACTGCTCCATCGGCACGGAAACCTCCTCCCTTGCACTTTCAGAGGGGATGAGCCTTCACGTTCCTGCGGTGGTCAGCGACTTTGGGGGAAATCCGTACATGATCACAAACGGAATCAACGGATTTGTGGTCCCCGAAAAGAATCCTGCCGCCATGACGGAAGCGATCCTCCGCATCATGGATGATCCAGCCCTTCACGAAACGCTGAAGAAAGGCGCGTACAGCCAATATCTTGAAAAATTCACCGCCGCCGCCATGACGAAACAGCTGGAGAATCTCTATTTGCAGGAAACTTAATCCTCATCCAAGCAATCTTTCGCTCAGACTGTTCCACCTCGAAACCGTCTGAGTTTTGAGATCCCCATCACAAAAATCCTCCTTTTTTTGGAGGATTTTTCCATTTCGGCGAATTCCTTGCCGGATGTTGCAAAAAAAACCTTGACTTTAGAGTGATTTTTGATTATAATATATAGTGGTATGTTTGTATCGGATTTGTGCATTTTCCCATGGGGCATTTTACAAATCGGAAAATAATATACTTTTACAATAAGAGGCAGTACAACAACTTGAACAAAAAACGCAAATCTGAGGATCATCGGATTTTCGAAATACGGTACAGTTTTGGAATGTCAACAAACGAAAGAAAATGAGGAGGTGCGGAATGATAGAGATCATTCTGGCTGCCGTCATTTCAGGTGCAGTTTGTCTGGGCGGAGGTATCCTTGCGGGGATCGGAATCCGTAAGCGGACTGCGGAAAGAGAAATCGGTTCTGCGGAAGAGCAGGCAAGAAAGATTCTGGAAGACGGCATTAAAACAGCGGAAAACCGCAAAAAAGAGGCTTTGATTGAAGCCAAAGAAGAAATCATCAAGACCAAGAACGAGTTCGAGCGCGAACTGAACAACAGACGGAACGAAATCTCCCGTCAGGAACGCAGAGTGGCTTCCAAGGAAGAAGCTCTGGACAAGAAGACCGAGGCCCTGGAAAAGAAGGACGAAGCCCTTACCGTGAAGCTGAAGGAAACCACCGAGCTGAACGAACAGATCGAGAAGATCAAGGAAGAACAGTTCGAAGCACTTCAGAAGGTTGCCGGCATGACCGCCGAAGAAGCAACCGAAAAGCTGATCGCTCAGCTTGAAACCGAAATCCGCCACGAGCAGGCGAAGAAGATCGTTGAACTGGAAGAACAGTTCAAGGCTGACGCAGACAATAAGGCAAGAGAAGTTCTCTCCCTTGCAATCCAGCGCTGTGCGGCTGACCACGTTTCCGAAATCACCGTTTCCGTCGTTCCTCTCCCCGGAGAAGAAATGAAGGGACGCATCATCGGACGTGAAGGTAGAAACATCCGCACGATCGAAACGCTCACGGGAGTTGATCTCATCATTGACGATACACCCGAAGCGATCACAATTTCCAGCTTTGATCCCGTTCGCCGCGAGG
>JAZQUQ010000394.1:0-9592 GCA_045631365.1 Eubacteriales bacterium
AACAACTAAAAACAATGCTGCAATAATCATTGCTGCAATACCAAGACATCCGGCGGGGGATTTGTTTGGCGCAGTGTAAGTATAAGTCGGACGAGGCTGCTGTTTGGGATGTGATTTTGACGTCGGACGAGGTTGTTGCTCTGGGTGTGAATTTGAAGATAGACGAGGGTGCGTTGTTTGTTTTCTCAGCATAGCAATAGGATCTGTTTGGTTTAATATTCTTGTCCGAAAAGAACGAACAAAATCAATATCCTCTTGCGAACAGATATCAATCGTCATTGAAGTGCGGGAATGCGCCAACTCATTCCGTGTGTTTCTTGCCGATTTTAAGTGAGTGTAATCGGATGCCCAACCAGGAACTTTAGATGGGCCCAAGTAGGATTTTTTATCCATATCCTCAAGATACAAGGTGACACCGAGTTTGTTATCGATCGATTCGCCGTAGATGTCTCGACATAAATTGTCAAGCGCTTTGAACTCGTCAAAAAACTCATAATTCAAATAACCCATAAATGTCTCCGTTCATGATGTGAAACAAAAAGCCGCAAGACAAAACTTGCGGCTTTTTATGCGGACTTAGCCGCTACCTTGGCGCAGAGAGAGGGATTCGAACCCTCGTGCTGTTTCCAGCAAACTGATTTCGAGTCAGCCCCGTTATGACCACTTCGATATCTCTGCGTATACGTCAAACCCCGTCGGGGCGTAACGTTTATTCTGTTGTCACGGACGGATTCAGCCTCCTTCCGTACCCGATCATTATACCACAAATCTTCCCCCTTTGCAATAGCTTTACGCAAAAAAAGGAATTTTGGACGATTTCCATGAACGCCTATCCCTTCCCGATGGGGGATTTGCAAATATTTACTCCCGTTTTTCGATCTTTTCCTCGGAATCCCGTTGAAAAAGGGAAGGTTGTATGCTATAATAAGATGAATATATTTTTCATTTTGACAGGATATGCGTATGTTGAAAATATTACACACCGGTGATATCCACCTGGATTGCCCCTTTTCCTCTCTGGATACCAGACAGGCGGAAATCCGCAGAAACGAGCTGCGTGCTGCGTTTACCTCTATGATGACCTATGCCAGAATGAATCAGGTGAACCTCGTGCTGATTGCGGGGGATCTGTTTGACAACCGCTACGTTACGAGAGAAACCATCGCTCTCATTAAGGCAGAGTTCGCAAAGATGTCCTGCCCCATCGTTATCGTCCCCGGCAATCACGATTATGCAGGGGAGAAGAGCATTTGGAGAAAGAACGTGTTCTCCGAGAATGTCTATGTCTTCACCGAAGAAGGACTTGCTTCCTTCGACTTCGATGAAATCAACACCACCGTGTACGGTTACGCCTTTACCTCTCCCGAGCTGACTTCTGCTCCTTTTGACGGTTTTGGCGTGGAAGACGAGGGGAGAATCAATATCCTCCTTGCCCATTGCGATATGGTGTCGGGTTCACAAACCGATTGCCCCGTTACCAAGGGTCAGATCGAAGCCTTCGGCTGTGATTATGCCGCACTTGGTCATATTCACAATCCTCCCGCGGTCGGTGCGGAGAACCGCTATGCGTACTGCGGCTGTCTGGAAGGCCGTGCTTTTGATGAATTGGGTCCCAAGGGTGCTGTGATGGTGGAAATCGATAAGAAAAATCCCGCTGCTCTCGGGGAAGTACAGCTGAAACGTGTCCGTTTCTCCAAACGAAGATACGAATCCGCCGAGCTTTCGGTGGAGGGAGCAGAAACTCAGCGTGAGATTGGGGAACGAATCCGTGATTTCGTGGCTGCCCGCAAATATGGGGAAGATACCATTCTTCGCCTTCGTTTGGTGGGTGTGGTGTCGCCTGCTCTTGTGATTAATCCGACGGAAATCGCAGCAGAAGGATTCGGTTTGTTCTCCGTTAAGATTATCGACGGAACAACACCTGTTCTGGATGCGGAAAAGCTCAGTCAGGATACCTCCTTCTACGGCGAACTGTACCGTGTTCTTCAGCCTCAGCTGGAGAGCGAGGACGAAAGGGAACGGGAGGTTGCTCTCCGTGCGTTCCGATATGCAGTAGCGGCGGTGGAAGGCGAAAGCATTGTGTAACACCGAAATACAGCTGTAAAATACAAGGGATTATGAGGTGAATTATGGTTATAAACGAACTGCACATCGCGGCGTTCGGCGGGTTGACCGATCGTGATATCTCCTTTGACGACGGACTGAATATCATCGAGGGAGCAAACGAATCCGGCAAAACCTCTGCCGCAATGTTTATCAAGTTTATTTTCTACGGTCTTTCCGGAAAAAGCACGGGAGGTGCCATGTCGGAACGGACACGGTACGTGAATCTTTCCAAAAGCATGGCGGCGGGCTACCTGATCTGCACCGAAAACGGTGTGAAGTATCGGGTGGAACGAAACCTGACCGTTGTGGGTGAGAACGAAGGCGCTGTCCGTGAGACGGTGCGGATCGTGAATCTCTCCGACGGCAGCATTGTGAACGGTGTTGTGCCGGGAGAATACTTCTTCGGTGTTAACGAAAGCCTTTTCGTCAATACGGTGTTTGTGGGACAGCTTGCCCGTATCCGTCCCGATGGGGAAGGGCTTGGCGGCGCGGTGGAGAATATGCTTTCTTCCGCTGACGAAAACGTCAACCTGAAAAAAGCCGCCGATCGGCTGAATTCCGCAAGACGTGAGCTTCAGCATAAGAACGGAAACGGCGGGGAAATTGCCCAGCTGAAGGAAGAGCGGGCTTCGCTGGAGAAGGAAGCGAACACAGCATCGGCTTCTGCGGCAGAACTGATCGAGGCGGAGGCGTCCCTTGCGGAGGCCATTCGGAAAAAAGAGCAGTTGGAAAAGCGGAAGGAAAAGTTAGACGGCATTTTCAAGGCCCTTGATACCATTCTTGTAAAGAAAAAGCTGGATGCGGTCACCCACACGGAACAGAAGATCGCAAGGCTGAAGGAAAACGTGGAGCGGATTGACCGTTCCGGCTTCCTCAGTCAGGTAGAGACTACCCTGACTGCAGCAGAGCAGGATGTGCGTGCCTACCATGAAGCGGCGGAAATCGGCCGTGAAAAATTGGCGTTCGGGGATGAGGCGGACCGTGTTCCCATGGCTCGTGCAGGGGAGATTCCCTCCGAAGAAGAGCTGGACGATGCGTTCTATCTGGATTCCAAAACAAGAATTCAGTTCTCCGTTGCCGTAGCGATGCTGATCGCCGCGGTTTTGGGACTGGCGGCATCGGTGCTGATGTACTACTATAACACGGGATCCTATCTGATTCCTCTGGTGATGACGGGGATTTGCTCCTTCCTTGGTGTGGTGTTCTTTATTCTCCGTCACAGAACCTTGAACCACCTCTACGATATGCTCGATTACTGGAATGTGGAAGACGTGGAAGAGATGGAGGACCTTTCCCTGAACGGCGGGGCTGTCCCTGCGGGGGATGAGGGCTTCGTCGGCGAGGAATCCTTCGGCTTTGCTCCTGCCGATTCGGAAAAGCGGTATGCTCACGCCTGTGAGGTGATCTTTGCCATGGCATCTGCCATCAAAGCAGAGCCCTCGGAGGATCCCCTTGAAATGGCGGCCGCCATCCGTGCGTATGCGGAAAAGCTGGCGGATGATCGGGAAAACATGAAGGCACGGATGGAGAATTTCGCGGGCAGACTTTCCGTTCTGAAGGAACAGGTTGCTTCCGTGGATGCGGAAAAAGCGGAAAAGGCTGCGGCGGAGGCTGCGGCAAGCCCCTATGGCAAACTGGCGCTGTCTCTCGATACCGAGGGAATCAAGAAGGTGATCCGTGAACGGGACTTCACCCACGGTGCCTATCAGTCTCAGGTGAAGCGGGTGGAAGAGCTGGAAAGAGCCTGCGGTGAATTGAAGCTGAAGGCGAAATCCCCTGCGGAAGCTGCCTCCCGAATTCAGGAGATCGACGAGCTTCTCCGTGAGTTGGAGCTGAAGCGGGACGGATATCATCTGGCGATGGATGCTCTGAAGAAGGCGGGCGAAAACGTTCGCTCCAATATCGTGCCCTCGCTGACCTCCTATGCCTCCGAGATTATGGAGAAGGTCGTGGACGGAAAGTACAGCTCCCTCATTCTCAACTCCGATTTCGGCATGAATTACGTGAGCGGCGGAGAAACACGGTCCACCGAGCATATGTCCAAGGGTACATACGACGCGGCATATCTGTCTCTCCGATTGGCATTGATGAAGGTGGTCTTCAAGAATGCTATGCCTCCTCTTGTGCTGGACGAGAGCTTTGCGTACATCGATGAGGAGCGAATGATTCGCCTTCTCGGCTGTATTGCGGAAGGGGACGGTCAGAGTCTCTTCTTCACCTGCCGTGAGAGAGAAACCGCAGAAGCACACAAGGCGGAGCTTCGCTGCAATTTCCTTTCAATGTAAAAAATCGTGGTATCCCCACTCCTCTTCCGAGGGACAGTTGACAAAAACGACAGTTGCTTAAAAACATAAATGTGAATATGTTGTAAATCTTTGTGTTTTGGGTGGGGAACACGAATAGAATATGGTATAATAAACGTGTCTTTCGTATAATGAATGTCTTTTGTGGTTTCAATGCTCAAAAGCTTTGCGGAATATACGTTTTCGGAAGGTTTTGCGTTCGGAATGCCGAACCAATCTTTGTTAGACGATTGCGGAAAGTGGGCAAAATCGCAGAATGAAAAAATTTACGGATATTTTTGATAAAAACTATCTGATCAAGGTCTGTACGACTCTTATGACGGCGACGTTTGCGTTGGGTGCGATCTTCTATATCTCCTACCACATCGCCGACCGTTTTGAGGAGGATCTGTCTCTGTTGGATGCGGAGGAAAAGACGGTTGTAAAAAACATTCTTGCCGATGCATACGTGTTCAGAGACGAAATTGTGCTTCATACCTCCGGCTTTTACGACGGAAGCGTGACCCCTGCGGTGGCAGACGGTGAAAAAATCGCCATTCACGAACGGGTAGCGGACGTGTACAACTACACTTCCCCCGACGTGGAGAAGCGCATTGCGGAGATCGATCGGCAGATCCTTCTTCTGGAGCAGAGCCGTTCGGAAAACGTGTCCGTTCAGAATACTGCCGGGCTTGACAGCGAGATTTACAAGAACATCGATGCAATCCGCACCAAAAGCGAAAACGGAGCGTACGGTGAGGCGTTGGCATACCGTGCGGAGCTGTTGGTCAGCATCAAAAAGAAGGAGATTCTGACGGGGGCTATAGAAAATCCCGATGAGGAAATCCGACTTCTCCTTGATGAGAGAGCAGAACTGACCGCAAGGCTGGGAACCCGTTTGGAATCCGTGGAATCCTCCGCGGCGGGGTATTTCTACTCCAAGGTGGACGGATATGAGAGGATCTTTACGACGGAAGCGCTGGAGGGTCTGAACTATGACGGCTTTATGCAGTTGACGGAGGCGGAGGCGGAACCGATTTCTTCTTCGGCGGCGGGAAAGATTGCCGTGGATTTTCGGTGGTATATCGCCTGTCCCATGACAAAGGCGGATTCCGCCTATTTTGAAGAGGGCGTTTCCTACAGCGTGGTGTTCCCCTATAACACCACAACGCTGAAGGTGAAGTTGTACTCAGTAATCGGTGAGCCCGGCGGTTCGGACGCGGTTGTGGTGTTTGAATGCAGAACTCTCCCCGAAAACTTTGAGTATCTCAGAGTACAGCCCGTTCAGATCTCTGCAACGAACTATATCGGCTTTGAAATACCCGTTACCGCTATTCGCATGGTGGACGGATACGAAGGCGTGTATGTTCTTGATGAGGTTACGGTGGAGTTTCGCCGTGTGACCATCCTTTATGAGTATGACGAATACTTCCTCTGTGTGGGAAATACGGTGCAGCCCGATGATTCCGAGGAAGAGGAAAAATATTCGTGGATCAAGCGGAATGACATTATTATCACGGAAGGAAAGGATCTTGAGGTCGGTAAGGTAATCGGCTGACGGATTCGGGCAGAGAATCGGTGGTGACGTCTCTGTTCGGAAAGGCAATGGTATGGCAATGACAGAAAGACAGCGCACGATTTCCGACAACTATAAGCGTGTGCTCGAGAATATTGAAAAGGCCCGTATGCGCCGCGCAGCCTTGTACGGTTCGGATGCGGTGCGGGAGGTCAAGCTTCTTGCGGCGACAAAGACCGTTCCCCTTGAGGACATTCTGTTCCTCGTGGAGGAATGCGGACTTCGTCTGTGCGGCGAGAACCGACAGAATGAGTTTACGGAAAAGCACGAGGCGGTTCAATTGGCCGGCTCCGAGATGCATTTTATCGGTCATCTGCAGACCAACAAGGTGAAGTACGTTGTGGGGAAGGCAGAACTGATCCACTCCGTTGACTCCATCCGTCTTGCTTCGGAGATCAGCAAGCGGAGCGTGGGGCTGGGTAAAAAATCCGACGTCCTTGTGGAAATCAACGTGGGGGAAGAGGAAGCAAAGACCGGTCTCTTCCTTCGGGATGCAAGGGAAGTTCTGGAAGAAATTCATGCTCTTGAGGGTCTGAATCTCCGCGGAATCATGGCAATGATCCCGAAATGTGACGAAGATGCAAAAAAAAGAGAGTATTTTAGAAAATCTTACGATTTTTTTCTTGACTTTTTCGAAAAAAAATTGCATAATATAGAAGAGTGTATTTTGTCTATGGGAATGAGCGATTCCTATGAGACAGCCGTCGAAGAAGGAGCCACCCTCGTGAGAGTGGGAAGCGCCATTTTCGGCAGCAGAATTTATCAATAAAAATAATGTTCGCCGTGTCGAGAAGATGCGGGACTCATATTATGGAGGATTATGATGGGACTTATGGATCGAATCAAGAAGGTAACAGGAACAAACGACGGTTACGACGATACATACGATGACGATTACTATAACAACTTCGACAACTATGACGGTATGGAAGAAGAAACCGATGCTCATATGGGCATGAATGCTACCATGACCGGTATGGATATGGGAAGAGATATGGGCGGCAGCTCTCAGATGGGCACAAACGGCGGCATCAGCCTGTCCGGACAGAACATCCGCATGAAGATTGTTCGTCCCAAGACCTTTGCCGACGGTTCTCAGATCGCTCGCTTCCTTCTGAACAAGTGCACCGTGTTCCTGAACCTGGAGAACACCAACAGAGAAACCGCAAGAAGACTGATCGACTTCCTCAGCGGTGTTGCATTCTCCATTGACGGTACCATCAAGAAGGTTGCAAACAACGCGTACGTAATCACTCCCTCCAACGTAGACGTGGGAGAACCCGCTGTGGAAGCAGCAGCAAAGCAGCCTCGCCGTGAGGACGCAGCTGCAGGCGAAGAAGCAGCGAACAGCGCAGCTGATTTCGAAGATTTCGATTGATTTCCGCGGGCCGTTGGCTTGGGTGAGATCAAACCAAAAACAGAATCCGGTTTCTTGTGCGTTTTCGAAAAATGAAAACGCGGCAGGGTTTTGTTTTTGCACCTATTTGTTGATTTTGAGTCGTTACAGATTCGATTTAAATAGTTCTGCATTGCGGTGATGCAATCATAGTTTTGATATCGAATAGAGCAGGGATGCCAAGCCGAGGATTGCAGTCGGTAAGGTGTCCCTTTCTTTTTCAGACGAATAACATGCCGCAAGAAAGGTTAAAATTTTGTAGATATACTGCATGGGAGAGAAAAATTGTACCAATTGATTTATGTGATAGCCAAAACAATTTCGCTGGCTCTTTCCGCACTTCAGCTTCTGATGTTTATCCGTGCGATTTTGAGCTGGTTCCCGGTGAATGAGGACAGCGCGTTCCTTCGGTTTGTTTATATGGTGACGGAGCCCGTGATTCTCCCCGTGAGAATCCTGCTTGACAAGTTCGGATGGTTTGAGGGGATGCCTATTGATATGTCGTTTCTCATTACCTTCCTCCTCCTGTCCATGATCCGTATGTTCCTGTAAGGCGGGTGGAGATTATGATGCAGAATGCAGAGGGTGCGGCAGAACGTGCGGCAGACCATGCCAGCGACCTGTTCCGCGAGTCGGAATATGAACTGAAGGTATCAAAGTTTCTGACGCCAAAGGAAAAAATCGTGGTGAGGAATACCTTGCTTCAGACCGTCGGCAAAGGGGCAAACCGATGCTTTTTCTTCGGCGGATGCCGCGGAACCGAACGCACGGCTGCGGTGTTTTTGCCCGAATGGCTGATGGATACGCCTGAATTCGAAAAAATCCCCAACGAGGAAGGGGAAAGGGAGGCGTTTTTTGCCGCTTATCTTGTTTCGGAAAACGGAGCGGATGTGCGGGCAGAGCTTCCCATTACCGCGGTGCGAATCACGGGAAGCGGATTCAAGACCTTGTCACACCGAGATTTCATGGGATCTATTCTGTCGCTCGGAATTGAGAGAAACATGATCGGGGATATCCTTGTCCGCTCGGAAAGCGAGGCTTTGGTTTTTGCCGTGAAGAGCATCGTGCCCTATATTCTTTCCGAGCTGAAGAAAATCGGAAGGGACGGAGTGCGTTGTGCGGAAATAGAGATTTCCCCCGATTTTGAGGCAGAGCGCACCTATGAGGAGCTGACGATTCACGTATCCTCCATGCGGCTGGACGGCATTGTCAGCCAATTGACGGGAGAATCCCGTTCGGTATCGGCGGAGATGATCGTGAAAGGCTTGGTGGATCACAATTACTTCACGGCGATGAATACTTCGGCGGAAGTAAAGGCAGGAGATATTCTGTCGGTCCGCGGTGTGGGAAAGTTTGTTGTAGGAACGTCGGACGGAACCACAAGAAGCGGAAGGCTGAGGGTTCACTGCCGACGGTATGTGTAAATGTTGTGCATAGGAAAGACTGGGAGGTATGAATATGGCACAGTATTTGAAGAAAAAAACATTCGGGAAAGCGATGCGCGGCTATTCCACCGACGAAGTGGATGCCTACGTGGACGAGCTGGTGAAGAAATACAACGCGCTTTCTGCCGAAAATGAGGAAAATAAAAAACGGCTGATAGCGGCATTGCGTAAAATTCAGGCTGTGAACGAGAGCTCCGTGGGAGTCGATGTGCAGTCTGCGGCATCTGCTGCCGAAACCGAACGGATTCTTGCCAAAGCACGGGAAGAGGCGGAGCGGATGATCAAGGATGCCGAAAAAACGGCACAGGATATCATCCGCACTGCACAGACTGAGGCACGCCATAAGGCGGTGATCATTACCGCCGAAGCACGGAAGTCTGCCACAGCGGCGGAGGCGTATGCCAAGAAGCAGTATGAATCCGCACAAAAGCTTTATGGCGAGGTTTTCGCCTTCCGTGACAAGCTGTTCGGATTGTACAACAGCCATATTGAGATGGTGGAGACCATTGCGGAATCCGCGAATACATATTTTGATACGGTAACCGATGCGGGTGAAACGATTTCTGAAGGATTTGCAAAGCCTGCGGAAGAAATCGAAGCAGCCGAAGTTGTTGAGCTTGCGGAAGAATTCGCGGAACCTGCAGAAGAAATCGAAGCAGCCGAAGTTGTTGAGCTTGCGGAAGAATTCACAGAGCCTATGGAAGAAATCGAAGCAGCCGAGGTTGTTGAGCTTGCGGAAGAATTCACAGAGCCTATGGAAGAAATCGAAGCAGCCGAAATTGTTGAG
>JAZQUQ010000395.1:0-8976 GCA_045631365.1 Eubacteriales bacterium
TGCCCCCATCTTTTCAAAAACTTTTAACATGATGAATCAAATAAAAGTTTTTTTGAAAGGGGGAGGTTGGGGCTGTTGCAAGCAGAAAAGTTTTGATCAAACTTTTTCAAAAGTTTGCGGGTTTTTAGGGCAGCGCCCTAAATCGACCTCCGCAGAGGTCGAAATCCCCAAATCGTTCGAAAAAGTTCCTCTTTTTGCTTCTTTTTCTCCTCGCTAAAGGAGAAAAAGAAGAGCGAAATTGTTTTGATATGCGAAAAGGCTGTTGCATTTCAGGAAAGTTCCTCTTAATGCAACAGCCCCAAGTTTTTATATAGGAGTTATTATGTTTTATAGAGACGGTATATTGCTGAAATCCGACATTTTCCCCTCTTGGATTGGTCACGGTTTTTCGGGGAAAGAGGGGGGCGTGAGCGTTCATCCTTACACGGCTTCTCTGAACCTTGCCATGGGGCGGGAGGACTGTGACGACATAGTCCGGGAGAATATCGACCGTTTTTCCCGTGCGGTATCGGGTGGGATTTACGGGAAGGAGCGTGCCGTTTGCGCCCCCCAGATTCACTCCGATCTTGTTCGGAAGGTGACAAAATCCGACTGCGGCGATGGGGTGGATCGTCCTGCCTCTGCGGAAGGTGACGGCTTTGTGACCGACGAGCGGGGAGTCCTTATTTTCGTTCGGATTGCAGACTGCACTCCCATTCTTCTCGCTGGCGAAAAAGAAGACGGAAGTCCCGTAATCGCCGCCGTTCACGCAGGCTGGCGAGGCACCGCAAAGGGGATTGCTGCCAATGCGGTTGCCGCCATGGGTAAACTTGGATGCAAAACCGACTCCGTGAAAGCCGCCATCGGGCCACACATCGGCGTCTGCTGTTACGAAGTGGGCGGAGATCTGCTTGACGAAGTAATCGCTCTCCGCGGCAGGGAGTTTGCGGAGCGGTACGTGACGCCCTCCCCCGCTGTATCGGGCAAATTCCTCTGCGACATGACGGGAATGAACCGCGAACTTCTCCTGGAAGCGGGAGTGGCGGAAAGTCACATTGACGTCACCGACCACTGTACCGCCTGCATGAGTCAAGTGTACTATTCCCACCGAAAAACCGCCGGAAAACGGGGTGCCATGGGCGGCGGAATCGTCATTCTGTGACACCGAACATTTTTCATGCATAATTTCACCGGACATCACTTGAACATCACACAAAAAGTGTTTTTTGCCCCCGTTGTTCAAGCTTTGTTTACAAATCTGTGATATAATTATTAGGATTAAAATCCTCAAAAAACAACACTTTTCACGATGGGAGAAAATACAGTTCGATATGATAGAAATTAACAATCTCGTCAAGAATTACGGACCCAAATTTGCGGTGGACGACATCAGCTTCAAGGTTTCAAAGGGTGAAATCGTGGGCTTCCTCGGCCCCAACGGTGCGGGCAAGTCCACAACCATGAACATCCTGACAGGATACCTCTCCTCCACCTCGGGGGAAGCAAAGGTAGGGGGCATCGACATTCTGGAAAATCCTTATGAAGCGAAAAAGCTCATCGGATTCCTTCCCGAACAGCCTCCGCTGTACATGGACATGACGGTAAACGAATACCTGAACTTTGTTTACAACATCAAAAACTGCAAGCTGGATCGGAAGAAGCATCTTTCCGAAATCCGCAAAGTCACCAAAATCGACGACGTACGGAACCGTTTGATCAAAAATCTTTCCAAGGGTTACCGTCAGAGAGTGGGCATTGCTCAGGCATTGGTAGGCAATCCTCCCGTCATCATTTTCGACGAACCTACCGTAGGTCTTGACCCCAAGCAGATCATCGAAATCCGAAATCTGATCCGTAATCTGGGTCAGACCCACACCGTAATCCTTTCCACCCATATTCTGTCCGAGGTTCAGGCCATCTGCGACCGAATTGTGATCATCAATGAAGGAAAGATTATCGCAGACGAAAAGACCGAAAACATCACCCGTGCCGTAGAAGACAACCGCCGTTATTCCATCAAGGTCTGCGGTCCCCAGCGCGAGGTACTCTCTGCGCTCAAGGGCATCAGCGGTGTTCTTTCCGCTGAGGTCACAGGGGAACGTGAGCTTGACAGCTACACTTATCTGGTAGAAGCGGAAAAGGGTGTGGACATCCGTAAGCCCGTCTTCTTTGCCATGAGCGAAAAAGGCTATGCCATCATCGGTCTGGAAGCGGTTGGCATGAATCTGGAAGAAGTATTCATCCGGATTATGGACGCCGACCTTGCGAAGAGAAACCGCAGATAAGCTTCGGTAAAATTAAGAATCATTGAGGTAACAATATGTTTGCAATATACAAAAAAGAGATGCGGAACTACTTTACCACACCCCTCGGATACGTCTTTATGGCGGTATTCCTTGCGGTGTCGGGCTTCCTGTTCGCATTCAGCACCCTGCAGTCCATGACATCGGATATTTCCGGCTATTTCCAGCTGATGATTTTCGGCTACATCGTGATTATCCCCGTACTTACCATGCGAAGCTTTGCGGAAGAGCGCCGTTCCCGCACAGAGCAGCTTCTTCTGACCGCCCCCGTCTCCATCTGGGGTATGGTATTTGCAAAATTCCTTGCGGCATTCACCATGTTCGCGGGCACCGTTCTTGCAAGCTGCCTTTACTACCTCCCTCTGCTGAAGTACGCAGGTGAGGACGGCACCAATCTGCCCAAAGCCTTTGGCTGTCTCATTGCCATGCTCCTGATCGGCATGTGTTTCGTTGCCATCGGTATTTTCGTATCGTCCCTGACCGAAAGTGCGGTGACCGCCTCTCTCGGCACCATGGCGATTCTTCTCGTTCTCGCCATTGCGGGTCTTTTCAACAGTCTCATCGACTCTTACGTGATCCGTTCCATTCTGAACTGGATTTCCGTCTACGCCCGCTACACCTACTTTGCCTACGGCATTTTCGACGTAAGCGCAACGGTCTATTATCTGTCCATTACGGGAATCTTCCTGTTCCTCACCGTCCGCGTATACGAATCCCGCCGCTACGCTTAACCGGCAGTGCCGGACCCAATCTTCGGCATTTTTGAAGTTGAACAGGAGAGCGAACCCACGATGGCGCGGGAGCTTGCTCCCTTTGTTAACTTAGGAATGAATCCGCTTTACCCGTCGGATCGCAGAACCCACTTCATTCCTCTTGTAGGGGAGGGGTCTCCCCTCCCGTGATTCAAATCTCGGCAAAACCAAGCATCCCCCTCTCCCTAAATCTACGATCGGAGTATTGATATGAAAAAAGGCTTCTATCAAAGCAGAAAATTCAAGTACGGCTCTGTTGCGACGGTATTCACCATCACCTTCGTCGCCATTGTCGTAATCTTCAACATTATATTCACAGCACTTGCCTCCAAGTATATGTGGTACATCGACATGACCACAGATCAGGTCTTCACCCTGTCCGATGCAGCAAAGGACATTATGTCCGACATCAAGAATGAGGTCAACATTTACTTTGCCTCCGAGCCCGACGTGCTGATGACCACAGGCAGCACCGCAGGCTTCACCCGTTACATCTACACCACAGCCCTTCAGCTGGAGGACGAGTATGAAAACGTGAACGTGGAATGTGTGGACGTTTTCAAGCACCCCTCCTTCTTCCGTGATTTCTACACCACAGCGGCAACGGACATCGACTCCGACTCTGTTGTTGTAGAGAGCAACGGTGAGGTTCGTGTTTTCACAGCGGAAGCGTTCTTCACCTTCAACGACACCTCGGACCTCTCCTCCGTTTGGGCATACAGCGGTGAAAAGAAGCTGATTTCCGGTATTATGCAGGTCACTCAGACCGACACCCCCAAGGTTGTCTTCACAACGGAACACGGCGAGGATCTCACCTCCGCAACCGCTATGGCGTCCATCTTCATCGACAACGGATTTGAAGTGGAAACCAAGGATCTGACCAAAGACACCATTGACGACGACACCCGAATCCTGATCATCTACAACCCCATCTACGACTTTGTTGGTATGGAAGCGGAAGACTCCTCCAAGAACGAGATTGCAAAGATCGACAAATTCCTTGACGGCTACGGAACTCTTCTCGTGTTCTGCGACTCCGCTTATGTGGAAAATCTCTCCAATCTGAACGAATTCCTGGAAGAATGGGGTATTTCTTACACCGCGGACACCTACGTCCGTGACGCGGATCACTCCATGAGTGTGGACAACTACTCCATCGTTGCGGCATACCAGCCCGAAACCATGGGCGGCTCTCTGTACCGTGACCTCAACACCCTCTACACTCCTCCCAAGGCGATCATCAGCAAGGCAAGCCCCATCAACATCCTTTGGGAACAGGGCGGCGGACTCTCCGGTACTCGTCACGTTTCTCCCGTTCTCATGTCCTACGACACCTCTGAACTTGTGGTGAACGGACAGGCTGAGGAAACCGGCTCCTATAATCTTGTAACCATCACGCGTGAAGCGGTCATTGAGCAGAACGAATACTACTATTCCTACGTATTCGCCTTCGGTTCTCCCTCCTTCGGAAACAACAGCTACGTCTACTCCAACGCTTACGCAAATGAGGACATTCTGTGTGCTGCCATGATGGCGGCGGGCAGAGAACGTGTCCTTGCAGAGCTGACGCTGAAGCCCTTTGACAATGACGAAATCACCGTCACCACCAAGGAAGCAAACGACTGGACCGTTGCCATGACGTTGGTTCTTCCCATCATCCTCGGCGGATGCGGATTCTTCGTTATCACCAGGAGAAAGCACTCATGATCAAAAAACAAAAGATTCTGATTATCGTATTTGCGGCGCTGTTTGCGGTGCTGCTGGGACTTTGGTTTGCTGTGATCTCCCCCCTTCTCGTGGAGCAGGCAGGTGAAACTGCCACCGTAGATCTGCTTGAGGGAGAAGCGCTGGCTGCCAACAACCGAATCCTCATGTTTGAGCATACTCCGAAGGATCAGATTCAGTCCATTGAGGTTTTCAACGAGTACGGTTCCTACAAATTCTACCGTGACGCCTCCGACAACTTCATCCTTGAGGGATATCCCGTTCTTATGTACAACCAGGAGCTGTTTGCCTCCCTCGTGGTTGCCTCCGGCTACACCATCACGCTGATGAAGATCACCGATGACGCCACCGAGGAAGACCTTGCGGAATACGGGCTCGACACCCCCATCGCCCGCTGGACGGTAACCACCACCACAGGCGAAAAGCACACCGTTTACCTCGGTGACAACCTGATCACCGAGGGTGGATACTATGCCCAGTACAAGGGACGCGATTCCATTTATATTCTGTCCAACACCTTGGAAAGCACCATCCTTCAGCCGGTGGAAAAGCTGATCACCCCCTATCTGACCGCAGGTGTCATGACCAGCAACGATTATTTCTACGCTACAAACTTCACCATCTGGCACAACGAGGAGCTGTTCCTTCGCATCGCCAACGTGGATGAAAGCAAAATGTCCGACCCCAACGCCATCGTGGAAACGGAAATGATCTACCCCAAGGGCTACACCCCCAACGACAACAATTATTTCCAGATCCTCTACGAATTAATGTCCCTGCAGGGCACAGAAGCGGTAAAGATCGGTTTAACCAGCGAAATTCTGGATCAGTACGGTCTTCTTCACCCCGCGTATTCCGTCTACTATTCCTTCCAGAACATGGAATTCTACATGAATTTCTCGGAAAAGCAGCCGGACAACACCTATTATGTTACCTCCAACATCTTTAACTATCAGATGATCGCCAAGATCGATGCTTCTTCCGTAAGCTGGCTGGATCAGGGGCTGTTCTACTGGATTGCGGAGTACCCCTTCAACGTAAACATCACCACGGTTCAGTCTATGGATATTCAAGCGGACGGCCTTGACGTCACCTTCTCGCTGATTCACGGAACGGATGCAAACGGCAACAACAGCCTTGAAGTGGATGCGGACGTCCGTGCGGCAAAGGAAACTCCCGCTCCCGCAAAGATCCATCTCTCCGCGGATGAGGTCTACACCTACCGTCAGTTCTACCGCACTCTTCTTGCCATTGCCCTTCAGGAGGCAGCTCCCATGAGCGAGGAAGAGAGAGAAGCCTTGATCGCGGACGACAGCAAGCTGATCCTTTCCTTCAGCTACACCACCACCGCGGGCAAAACCGTGGAATACAAGTTCTACCAGTATTCCACACGCCGCGCCCTTGTCACCGTCAACGGTCAAGGGGAATTCTACACACAGATTGACCTCCTCACCAAAGCGGCAAGCGACGCCGAAAAGGTTCTGCAGGTCATCGACATCGACTCTTACGCCAAGGACTAAGGGAAACGTTAGGGGGTGTCGCGTTAAGCGAACACCCCCACAAAAACAGCTCTGAAAGGAGCTGTTTTTGTAAATTCCGAAGGAATTTGAGTGCGATGTTTGATGTTTTGGGACATTTTCATGTCCCAAATGGCGGTTTTCAGACCGCCAAATCAAACTCGACGGGCTGTTGCATCGCAAATGCATCAGCCCCTAAGACCCCTTCAAAACCTTTTAAACAATAATCAAATATTGTTTTTTCGGAAAGAGTGATTGCGTTTTGGCTGAAAATATGCTATAATCAACACAGACGACCAAACAAAGGAGTTACACCATGAAAGCGGTTTATCTGAACGAAACGTCGGGCGCTCCCCTGCCCGGAACGACCAAGCTGTTCGGCAATCCCGATGTAACGGAAGATTTCGAATGGCCTTCCATTATTGACGAGGACGATATTTACGATCTCACCTTTATGGGGCAGATCAATCTCCGTGAGCTTGCAGCCCTCTGTCCCGACAATGCTCTCCCCAAGGCGGGAATGCTCTATTTCTTCTATGACCTTGATGCCATGGCGTTCTCTCCCTTTGACGAAACGGCGGCAAGGGTAATCTACACCGCGGACGACAAGGATTTAGAAGAGCTGTGTCTTCAGGACGAGGACGGAAACGATCTTTCCGATCCCCCCGTGAAGATTTCCATCTCCCAAATCGAAGGAAACGGACACAAGCTGTTCGGTCTCCCCACCGGCTATGCTTCTGCGGAATATCCCCGTCCCATCGAGGGCTGGGTCATGCTGATGGAGCTGATTTCCACCGAAAATGCGGAGTTTGAGGACGACGGCTCCCTCTGCTTCTTTATTGAGGAAGCAAAGCTGGCAGCAGCGGATTTCTCCGATGTCCGTGTGATGATCGTAAAATAACGAATCCCCTGTCCAATATAAAAATTTCAGGCTGCTGCACCGAAAAACGATGCGGCAGCTTTTTTCGTCCCCTCCTCGGAATCCCATCTTTCGTTGACAGGGCGGGCGGAATGTGATATAATGAAGAAAACGTTATCCCATAAGAATGAGGTATGAATTTCATGATGGAAGCTGAAAATAAATTTCTCCCCGTAACGAAGGAAGAGGTCACAGAACGAGGCTGGAGCGAAGTTGACTTTGTCTATGTCTCCGGTGATGCTTATGTGGATCATCCCTCCTTCGGTGCGGCAATCATTACCCGTGTGCTGGAGTCCCACGGCTATCGGATTGCCATGCTCAGCCAGCCCGATTGGCGTGACACCCATGATTTCAAGCGGTTCGGCAGACCAAGACTGGGCTTTTTGGTGTCCTCGGGCAATATCGACTCCATGGTTGCCCATTACACCGCGGCGAAAAAAAGACGGAGCGAGGACTTCTACAGCCCCGGCTGTAAGGCAGGGCTCCGTCCCGACCGTGCCGCCATTGTGTACTGCAACCGAATCCGCGAAGCGTACGGTGATATCCCCGTTCTCATGGGGGGCTTGGAAGCGTCCCTCCGCCGTTTTGCCCACTACGATTACTGGACCGACAAAGTAAGACGGAGTATTTTGGTGGACTCCCGTGCGGACATCCTCATGTACGGCATGGGAGAGAGAACCATCGTCCGTCTTGCGGAATTGCTTGACCGCGGCATCCCCGTGAAAAAAATCCGTGACGTGCGTGGAACTGCATATCTCTCGGATCGGGGGGATAAGCTGAACTATGAGCCTGCAGAAGGCTTTGATTCCGACGGTCAGCCCAAGGGGTACGACTACGATATTCTGAAAACGGACAAAGCCGCCTACGCCAAAGCCTTTGCCGTGCAGTATCGGAACAACGACGGCATCAACGGCCGTGCCATTGTGGAATACTACGATGAAAAAATGCTGGTGGTGAACCCGCCTCAGACTCCCCTCACCACAGAGGAACTGGATCGGGTATACGCCCTTCCCTTTATGCGTACCTATCACCCCATGTACGAGGAAATGGGAGGCGTGCCTGCCATCTCTGAAGTAAAGTTCTCCATCACCCACAACCGAGGCTGCTTCGGCGGATGCAACTTCTGCGCCCTTGCCTTCCATCAGGGCCGTGCCGTTGCCTCCCGAAGCATTGAATCCTGCGTCAAGGAAGCGGAAATTATCGCCGCCATGCCCGATTTCAAGGGATATATCCACGACGTGGGCGGTCCCACAGCCAATTTCCGAAAGCCCGCCTGCCTCAAGCAGCTGGAACACGGTGTGTGTCAGAACAAACGGTGTCTGGCTCCCCGCCCGTGCAAGAATCTGATTGCGGATCACAGCGAATACATTGAGCTCCTCTCCGCCATTGAACAGGTAAAGGGGGTCAAAAAGGTATTCATCCGTTCGGGTGTCCGCTTTGACTATCTTCTTGCCGATTCCGACGACGCCTTCTTCCGCAAGCTGGTGAAAGATCACGTCAGCGGTCAGCTGAAGGTAGCTCCCGAGCATTGTGCCTCCAACGTTCTCACCCACATGGGAAAGCCGGACGTGGCGGTCTACGACAAATTCCGCGAGAAATACCTCCGCTTGAACGAAGAGCTGGGGAAGAACCAGTTCCTTGTGCCTTATCTGATGTCCAGCCACCCCGGAAGCACCATGGACGACGCGGCAGAGCTGGCATTGTACACCAAGCGGATCGGACTTGCCCCCGAGCAGGTGCAGGATTTCTATCCCACTCCCGGTACAGCGTCCACGGTTATG
>JAZQUQ010000396.1:0-13565 GCA_045631365.1 Eubacteriales bacterium
GCAGCGGAAACGCCGCATTCCAGTACGTAGGGCAGCTCCATGATCACGTTTTCGATTTCGAAGGGACCGATACGGTAGCCGGAGGACTTGATCACGTCGTCCTTACGACCTACATACCAATAGAAGCCGTCTTCGTCACGCCATGCAAGGTCGCCGGTGTGGTAATAGCCGTCGTACCAAGCTTCCGCAGTCTTTTCTTCATCCAGATAGTAACCCATGAAGAGACCGCAGGGAACCTTTTCGGAGGTCTTGATAACGATTTCACCGGTTTCACCGTCCTTAACGTCGTTGCAGTCGGGGTCAACCAGATGCACGTCGTAGATGGGACAGGGCTTACCCATAGAACCGACCTTGAGGGAGGAGCCAACCAGGTTTCCGAGGAGGCAGGTGGTTTCGGTCTGACCGAAGCCTTCCATGATCTTAAGACCTGTTGCGCTCTCGAACTGCTTGAATACCTCGGGGTTCAGCGCCTCGCCCGCTGTGGTAGCGTGCTGGAGGGAGGAATAGTTGTAGCCGGAGAGATCGTCCTTGATGAGCATACGGTACATGGTGGGCGGTGCACAGAAGGTGGTGATATGATACTTCTCGAACATGGGAAGGATCTGTGCGGCATCGAAGCGGTCGAAGTCGAAGACGAAGGTTGCCGCCTCGCACAGCCACTGACCGTACAGCTTACCCCACATGGACTTCGCCCAGCCTGTTTCGGAGATGGTGAAGTGGAGTCCCTCGGGGTCCACGCAGTGCCAGTACTTGGCGGTGTGGAAGTGACCGAGAGGATATTTGTGATTGTGGATCGCCAGCTTGGGGTATCCGGTTGTACCGGAGGTGAAGAACGCAAGGAGAGGATCATTGCCCTTGGGAGAATCCTCGGTTCTCACGTACTTACGGGTAAAGAGGACGCTTTCCTCATTGAAGTCGTGCCAGCCTTCCTTGGTGCCGTTGACCATGATCTTGGTCTTGAGGCTGGGGCACTTGTCCGCTACGAGGTCGATCTGATCTGCAGTATCGCCGTCCGCAGTACAGATAACTGCGCTGACTTTAGCGAGGTTGAAGCGGTATTCAAAGTCATGAGCAACGAGCTGGCTGGTAGCGGGGATGGCAATGGCACCCAGCTTGTTGAGACCCAGCATGGCATACCAGAACTGGTAGTGTCTCTTCAGCACCAGCATAACGGTATCGCCCTTCTTGATGCCCAGGGACTTGAAGTAGTTGGCGCACTGTGCGGAACCCTGCTTCATATCCTTGAAGGTAAGGCGCTTGTCGGTCACGCCGTCCTTTGCCACATAGAGCATTGCCAGCTTATCGGGCTTTGCGTCGCCGAGGGCATCCACAACGTCAAATGCAAAGTTGAAGTTGTCTTCGTTCTTGAACCGGATGGATGTGGGTGTGCCTTTTTCGTTGAGCTCCACGTCAACGAACTTGTTCCAGATACGCTCGCCGGACTGTTCGTCCACGCGGATCTTGGAAGCATAGCTTTCCGCTGCGGGGATGGCAAATTCGGGAACGGGTGCGCCCGAGGGGTTCAGTACGATGGCATAGAATTCGCAGTCCGCACCGTCCACGGCGATCATACCGTGGGGGATGGAGCTGTCGTAATAGATGGAGTCCCCTGCCTGAAGAACCTCACGGTGTTCGCCGATCTGAATCTTCAGAGAACCGCTTACCACAATATCAAGCTCCTGACCCTCGTGGGTGGTCAGCTCAATATCGCGGCGGAGTGCCTCTTCTCTGTAGTCCACCTTAACGTACAGAGGCTCGGCAATTCTGTTTTTGAAGGAGCCCGCCAGGTTGTGGTAAACCATACCGTGGGCTTCTTCGATACGCTGTCCCATACCCTTTCTTGTTACTACATAGGTAGCAAGAGTAGGAGACTTACCTTCGATAATATCGGTGACGTCAACGTTGAACGCCAGGGCACAGCGATAGATGAAGGCAAAGTTCAGGTCACTTCTGCCCTCTTCGCAGTCCACGTATTCCGCAACGTCAACACCTGTCTTTGCCGCCATTTCTTCGGCTGTATAGCCCTCGATCTCACGAAGCTCGCGGATTCGACCCGCCATCTCGTGAATCTTGAACTCAAGTCCGCTGATCTGCTGTTTCATCATTTACCTCCTTTGGGCGGGGGAACGATGGGGGACGCCGCCCCCAACCCCCCGGCCGGGGACTTGTCCCCGGACCCCGTACGATTGGGAATTTTATTTTGATAGAAGAAATATGGTGTGTGCAGATTTGGGTATAAAAAAAGTCCCAAAGAAATCTGCTTCCTTTGAGACGAACAATCACATTTCCTGTGACAACAATGTCCGCGGTACCACTCAAATTGCGTTTTTCAACGCCACTCAGGCTCTATCAAGCCGTATGCATTTACGCAGCCGTTACGGAAAGGTTCTACTTGCGTGAAAAACGAGTTTTTCCGCTTTCTTCCTTTCGGCTAAGGAGCTACAGACCCTTGGAAAACAATTCAATGGCTCGCACCGCCGTCGGATTCACCGACTCCGCCACTTCTCTGAGAATTTTTCCGAGGACTCTCTCCGTCATCGCCTTTATTTTTTGATTATACCTTATTTCTCGCCGTTTGTCAAGGGGATTATCTTCAGTTTCGCGCAAAAATGTACAATCCCCATGCTGAAAGGTTTTTGAAGAGGGTTTTAGGGAGGGACTTTTTGCAAAAATTCCCTCCCTAATCGTTCTATTATCCAATTGTATAAGTGGTACCTTCCTTGGAGTCCTTCAGAGTCACGCCCATGGCGGTGAGCTCTCCGCGGATTTCGTCGGCTCTTGCGTAGTTCTTGGCTGCCTTTGCTTCCGCGCGTTCCCGGATCATGGCTTCGATCTTTGCCGCAAGCTCGGGATCGATGTCGGGAGCAGCGCCTGCCGCTTCTTCCTTTGCCGCCTTTGCCAGCTCCGCACCCTTTTCGAGAAGGGACAGGGACAGTACGGTATCGAAATCTGCGATCAGCTTTCTCTTTGTGGCATCGTTGGTCTTTGCCTTCAGCACGTCGTAAAGAACGGTAACGGCAAGAGAGGTGTTCAGGTCGTTATCCAACGCTTCCTTGAAGTCTGCGGTCAGCTTTTCGTATGCTTCGGTGTCGATGTCGCCGTCGTTTTCCTTGAGGGAAGCGATCTTCTGAAGGAGCTTTGTATAGGCAACCTTGGTGTTATCCATACCTTCCCAAGAGAAGACGAGGGACTTTCTGTAATGGGATTGGAGGCAGAAGAGACGGTAAATGAGAGGATCGTAGCCCTTTTCCTCGAGAAGAGAAACGGTAAGGAATTCGCCCTTGGATTTACTCATCTTGCCGCCCTGAGTATTCAGGTGATGCACGTGGAACCACTGGGGACACCATTCGTGACCGATGTATGCCTCGCTCTGTGCGATTTCGTTGGTGTGGTGGGGGAATGCATTGTCGATACCGCCGCAATGGAGGTCCAGATACTCGCCGTTATGCTTCAGGCTGATGGCGGAGCATTCGATGTGCCAGCCGGGATAACCGATACCCCAGGGGCTGTCCCACTTCAGTTCCTGATCCTCAAATTTGGACTTAGTGAACCAGAGAACGAAGTCGCACTTGTTTCTCTTTGCGGTGTCTTCCTCAACGCCTTCGCGAACGCCTACTTCAAGGTCTTCCGCATCGTGCTTGTTGAACACGTAGTATTCCTTCAGCTTGGAGGTATCAAAATATACGTTTCCGCCGGAGATATAGGCGTAATCCTTCTCGAGAAGACCCTCAACCATGGCGATAAATTCGGGGATGCAGTTGGTGGCAGGTTCTACTACGTCGGGAGTCTTGATGTTCAGCTTAGCGCAGTCGGCGAAGAAAGCGTCGGTGTAATACTTAGCGATCTCCATAACGGTCTTCTTCTCGCGCTTTGCACCCTTCAGCATCTTATCTTCTCCGGTGTCGGCATCGCTGGAAAGGTGACCGACGTCGGTGATGTTCATAACGCGGTTTACGTCGTAGCGGAGGTAGCGGAGATACTTTTCCAGCACGTCCTCCATGATGTAGGAGCGAAGGTTACCGATGTGGGCGAAATGGTATACGGTAGGTCCGCAGGTGTACATATTCACCTTGCCCTCGGTGTGGGTCTTGAAATCGTCTCTGGTACGGGTCATTGTATTGTAAAGCTTCATATTTATAATCCTTTCAGTTTATTCATTGGTATCGGAAATCTCGGCGCCGTCCTTTTTGAAGAGGAGATAGGAGCCACCGATCAGAATGGCAATGGAGATGGCATACAGTGCCAGAATCACGAACATATTGTCCGTCACAAGGAAATAGGAGGTGGCATTGAAGAAAATATGGCACACCATCGAGGGAACAATAGAGTTGTATCGGTCGGCAAGGAACCCGAACACGATGCCAAGCACCGTAGCGTAAACCACCGCAATAATGACTCCGTGGCACAGACCGAAGATCACGGCGGAAACCACCACAGCGGCACCTCGGCTCATGCCCCGCTTCAGTCGGGAGATGGCAAGACCGCGGAATATAATCTCTTCCACCAAGCCCGTAAGAACTGCCGCATTGAGTATCTCCAGCACTACGTTGGTCTGTCCGTACAGCATATCATACTGGCTGTCCAAAGACTCAAGCAGCTCCGCGGGAAGGGGGAGGAAAGACATGGTGACGGAAACAAAAATGTTCAGCGCCGCACCGTACAGGGCACACAGGGGCAGAATCTTTCCTTTCACGGGGCGAAGCATCACCTCTTGAAAAGGATTTTTTCTTCTGAGGGTAAAAAACAGGGAAATAATCAAGATGGTCACCAGATTCGACACAAGAAGAATCATGGTATAATTCTCGAGCAGCCGATCCATCATCTGTTCCGTGAGAGCCACGGCATCCAGCGTACCCGAGGCAAGCGCGCCGAGAACGGTCGGGTCCGCCAGCATCATAGAACTGACGAAGGCAGCGGAAACAACGTTTTGGATCCCGAACATGAGGAAGATGTAGCAAAGGATTTTCACAATCCCCTTTACCGCCTGTCCGCTTTTGGACGGCGGAACGTCGTAATGCTCAAGCTCCCCGCCGCAGCCCATACAAAACTGTGCGCTGTCGGGGTAGACTTTCTGACAATTGGGACATTTTTTCATTTTCAAGTCTCCTTTCTCGGATTAAAGGTCGGCATCCGCTTGTTCAATCTGCTTTTCCAGTTCGCGGAGCTTTTCCCAAACGGCGGAAATCTGGTTCTGCACCGGGTCGGGGATGTGTACCTGGTCAAGGTCCACCTCCGTCACCTTTGCGCCGCCCTTCCGTACCACCTTGGCGGGAATGCCCACAGCGGTGCTGTTTTCGGGAACGTCGGAGAGAACCACCGCACCTGCGGCGATCTTGGTATTGTCGCCGATGGTGAAGTTTCCGAGGAGCTTTGCTCCCGCGCCGATCATCACGTTGCTGCCGAGGGTCGGGTGACGTTTTCCCGTCTGCTTTCCCGTACCGCCAAGGGTCACGCCCTGGTAGATGGTGCAGTTGTCGCCGATGATGGTGGTCTCACCAATCACCACACCCGAGCCGTGGTCGATAAACAACCCCTTGCCGATGGTGGGACCGGGGTGAATCTCAATCCCCGTCAGAAACTTGGCAAACTGAGACACCGCACGGGCGGAAAAATGCTTTCCCTTCTTGTGCAGTCGGTTCGCCACACGGTACATCAGCAGCGCATGAAGCCCGCTGTACAGCATCAATACCTCCAACCGACCCGTAGCGGCAGGGTCGCGGGTGCAGATGGCATCAATATCCGTCCGAATCTCAGAAGCAGCCTTGCAAACCGCACAAATCGCCTTGGATCGGCACTTGATCTTAATTTCAGTCATAACATTTCTTTCTTGGGGAGAACTTTTTAAAAAAAGTTCTCCCCAAACCCCTCTCAAAAACCTTTAAATAAGTAGTAAAATATGAGTAAGCACTAATTTGCAGAAACAAGAGGTCTGTCCACCTGCCCTTTTTCCAAGCAGTATGGGGTCTGGGGTCTTAGGGGTGCCCCCCTATCGCGTCCCCATCGTCCTCCCCTGAGCGAATTCGCTCGGAAATAGAAAAAAGCCTCTTATTGGTATAAGAGGCGGTTGTTCCGCGGTTCCACTCTTGTTTGTCGCTTTGGGGCCCTTTTACGCGGGGCGGGCGGAAAAGACTCACGGACGCACATGGGATTTTTCCGTCGTCTGCATCTCAGCATTCTGCAGACTCTCTGTGACGGACTGCCGTTGGACTTTCCGCGGCAAATCCTTTTCTTTCCGATCACGGTCGTTTCAAGCTATTCAATTGGTATACTTTATCATTATACATCACAGACGGTGGTTTGTAAAGGGGATGCTGAAAAATTTAAAAATATTCCTGCCGAATTCATGCACAGAGCATTTGTTTATGATATAATATGGTATAATAAAGCAAACGCAGGCATCACACCATCCGATAACCCTCGTTTCGGATGTTCACGAGGAACCCTTTCCCGAAGATGGGTTCAAGGGCGGTTCGCAGGCGGCATATGTACACATCGCAGAGATTGGTCTTCACTTCCCCGCCCCACACCGCTTCCGTAAGCTGCTCGCGGGACACGGGACTCCCTCTGTTCTCATAGAGAATGGCAAACAGTGCCGCTTCCTTTTTGGTGAGGAGAACGGAATGCTCCCCAAAGGACACCCGACGGCCGAAGAACACAGGCTCCGCCGAGGTTCCGTCGACTTCCACGGGTTCTGCGGCTTCTGCGGCTTCTGCGGCTTTTGCCTCTGTTACGGCAGCGGAAACAAGTCCACGCACCGCCTTCTCAAGTTCAGAGACTGCATAGGGACACCGAATCGTTCTGCTCATGGGATGAATACAAACGGGTTCCCTCTCCCCCCGATACAGCAGAATCAACAGATCCTCTGCTCTTGCCTCCTCCGCGCGAAAAGTCATCACGATCCGCTCCGCAGTCACACGCTGTCCCTCACCAAGAGCCGAAAGAACCGTTTCTGCGGCGTTTTTCACAAGGATCTCCCCCATTTGATCAAGAACGGGGTCTCCCGTTCGGCAAATGATTTCAAGCATGGTCCATCTCCTTCGGCGTATCTTATTTTTTCACCCCATTGGGGGCTGCCGCACCGCTCGTTGCCGCAAGTGCTTTGACAAAGGAAAGAATTTCATCTTTCTCCTCCCGTCCAAGCTCGTTGAACGCCTTCAGCATGATCATGGCGTTCCGCAGTTTGGCTTCGGAAAGCTCGGTCAGGGTTTTTGCCTCCGTTGCGGCGATGATTTCAAACACAAGATCCGTAAATTTCCGTCGGCGTTCCGTATCCATGCCGTCAAGAGCCGCACGGAAGCTCTCCCTGTGCCGCTCTCCCACTCCCGAAAGATTCTTCCGATGGACAAAAGAGGGACCCATCACCTTCCACGACAGGGGATCGTGCTGAAGAATCCCCAGCTGCTGTGTGCTTTCGATCACGTGAAACCGTTCGCTGTGGTACAAAAGCATCCCCACCACCGAGGACTGGGGTACGTAGCTCACCACGCGGCTTTCCACCGATCGGAACTCCTCCGACGCAATAAACTCCGCCATAAACCCGGGACCGTCGTTGCTGAAGGCGTTGACAATCCGTCTCTTTACCTCTGCGGAACACATGGCAGCCGCATAAACCGCCAGATTTCCTCCTTTGGAATGCCCTCCCAGACGAATATCCCCGCGGTGAAAGGACGCCACCGTCTCCAAATACTGAAGTGCCGCTTCCTGTGACGGAACGGGGAAGGTATGGCTCAGATTGAAATCCTCACGCCAGCCTGTAATGGTGTCGTCCGTCCCGCGGTACGAGATAAATATACTGTTGTCCGGCAGAACCATGCTGACCGCACCGAACTGCTTTCCTTCTTTTTCGTTGAGGTCGCTGACGTAGCAAGTCAGATAAATCTCACGGTAACGGGCGCTTGACGCCATCATTCGGAACACCTTCTCAAGCTCCGCGGGGATCGCAACGCCGTAGTACCGCCCTTCGGGGTACTTTTCTCGGTATCGTTCCTCACACACGGACAGCTTGACAGGCATTCCCCACGGTTCTGCGGAAACAATCCCATGAAAATCGACAAACGCCGCCGTGGACAGGAGGAGGTTATCCACCTCGTTGAAGGGACTTTGCCCGAAGGTCAGGTCCCCACGCCATTCTATGTAATCGATGATATTCGCCATACCCTCTCACCTTCTTTCTCTCTATCATCTTACAACTCAGATATTAATTACGGATGATGAGTCCTTGAATTTTTTGTTATATTTCCATTTTTTGGTAAATCAGAGGTGTTTTCCATGACCGAAACGGAACTGAAAAACGAGATCAAGAAAAAATCCCTCCTCGGAACATACTTTTTCTACGGGGATGAGGATTACATGAAAAACCATTGTGCGGAAGAGATCCGGAGTATCCTTCTGCCCGACGAATCCCTTGCAGCATTCAACTGTTTTCTGTTCAGCGACAGCAATGCCGCCCTTTCCGCCATCACGGAAGCGGTTCTTGCCCCTGCCATGATGTCGGAGCAGAAATTGGTAGACGTATCTCTGACAAGCAGTGACCTGTTCCGCGACAAAGGGGGGCTGACCCACCTCCTTGAAACAGCGGCGGATTCCCCCGACACGGTGCTGCTGATCCGTATGTCCTCCGACAGCTTTGATGCGGGCACGGCAAAAAAGCCCTCTGCCCTCTTCAAGCTGATCTCCGCCCACGCAAAATGTGTGGAATTCTGCTATCAGACGGAGGCACGGCTGGTGAAGTGGCTGGAGCGGCACGCATCGCAGTACGGTGTGGCGCTGGAGCAGTCCGAAGCACTCACCATCCTCCGCCGTGCGGGAAGAAGCATGTACCGCCTGCAGGGGGAGATTCAGAAAGCCTCCGCCTATGCGGCAGCCCACGGTCTCCCGCGGATCACGGATGAGGTGATCGCCGCCGTGGTGACGAAAACCGACGACGAGGACGCCTTCCGTCTTGCCAACTGCATTCTGAACGGAGACAAAAAAGGCGCGCTCCTTTGCCTTGAAGAAAAAATCCGTCGGAAGGAAGAGCCCATCCCCGTTCTCGCCCAGATCACCCGTGCCTTCTGCGATATGGCAGCCGCCGCACGATTTATGGCAGACGGCAGAGACAAAGCGGATTTCGCCAAAACCATGAAATTCCACTCCTATAAGGCGGAACTCTATTATAAAGCCGTACGGGGGATCCCCCTCTCCCGCCTGGATGCCGCCGTCTCCGCTTGCGCCGAAGCAGACCGCCTCCTCAAATCCTCCACCCTCGGCTACATCGCCATCGAACGCCTCATCTGCCGCTAAGGAGAGGACGCAAGGGGATCTCTCCCCGAATTACGCTTGCGTAATTCCAACCCCTGCCGGGGAGATTGTCCCCCCAAGTTCCCAAGGGAACTTGAGACTGACTATTCGTCAGTCCCCGGACACCCATTCTATTGGGTAATTTGATTGGTGTGCTGACATATTGTCAGTGCAAATTTAAACTATACTGAATTTTGTGTTTTGTATAAAAGTTTTTGGTAGAGGTTTGGAGACCACTTTTTCCAAAAAGGGGTCTCCATAAAATAAACATATGGATAAGATACATATTAAAGTGCCCATTGTTGTGGAAGGGCGATATGACAAGGCGAAGCTTGCCAATATCACGGATGCGGTGATTATTCCCACCAACGGGTTCGGGATTTTCAAGAATACGGAAAAAACCGCCCTTCTCCGTCGGTTGGGGAAGAACGGAATCATTCTTCTCTGCGACAGCGACGGTGCGGGGAACGTGATTCGTTCGCATCTGAAGGGATGTCTCAACGGCATTCGGGTGTACAATCTGTACACGGCACAGGTCAAGGGGAAGGAAAGCAGAAAAGCCTCCCCGTCAAAGGAAGGCTATCTTGGTGTTGAGGGGATTTCGGATTCCGATCTCCGTGAGCTTCTTTTAAAGCTGATCACCTCCCATCCCGAGCTTGGAGGAGGGGCAAATGAGCCATCGCTCCCCCGCAATGAGATCACAAAAGCCGATTTATTCAACCTGAGGCTGACAGGCTATCCCGATTCGTCTTCCCGAAGGACCAAGCTGTGCCTGTCGCTTGGTCTCCCTCGTGACATGACCCCGAACGCCATGCTCTCCGCCCTCAACATGATCTCCTCCCTCGAAGAAATCACAGAACTTACCGACCCTAAATAATGCTTTTTTCTTGAGACCCCTTTTTGCAAAAAGGGGTCTCAAACTCTCCCAAAAACCTTTAAGCTAATTACAAAAATCAGTATGCTTAAAACTTGCAGTCACAAAACCGCTGTCGTATAATAATCCTTTTCACAGAATGGGGTCTGGGGACTGACGAATCGTCAGTCTCAAGTTCCCTTGGGAACTTGGGGGGTCAATGACCCCAGTTGGGGGTGGAATTACGCAAGCGTAATTCGGGGTGACACCCCCATCGTTCCCCCCGACCTTAGTGTGGCTCCATGGTGATGCGGATGACGCCTGCGGTGATGTCGTCGGCACAGCCTCGTTGGGCGGCGGAACGCACGATTTTTTCTGCTGCTTTTTTCACGTCTCCTTCCGTAATTTCTTTATCGGAGGAGAGCATATCGAGGAGCCACGGGCATTCCTCAAAGCTTCTTGCCACGCCGTCGGACAGCATGACGATCACGTCGCCGTCTTCAATATCGAACTTAATCATTTCGGCATCCAATGCCCGAATAATCCCAATGGGGACCGTTTTCGACTGAAGGCGATAGATACTGCCGTCACGGATCACAAAGGACGGTGCCGCGCCGCTTTTCACGAATTTTGCCTCTCCCGTATTCAGATCGATCTCGGCAAGGTCGATGGTGGCGGAGCATTCCCTCTCCCCTGCACGGATCAGCTTATTTAACATTTTCAGCGAGGTATCCATGGACGCCCCCGAAGTCAGCATCCGTTCCAAGAACATGGCAGCCACGGAGGAAGTAAGGGCTGCTTCCCGACCGCTGCCCATGCCGTCGGAGATCAGCACGTAATACCTTCCGTCCGCTTCAAAGGAAGAAATCACATCCCCCGACGGCTCAGAGGACAGGGTATCCGTTACCTCCACCTTGATCTCCTCCTCCACAACCGTGCCCGACTCATGGGACAGCGGTTCGGCGGAGGGGGCTTTTTTGTTTCTGTCCGCTATTTCATTCCGTTCGATCACCTCTTTCACATCCATATCGAAGACTGCCTCTTCCGTCATCTCCCTTCCCCCAAGCCGTACGGCATCCGTCATGGAGAGGGAGGCTCTGCCGCACTCCGCCCCATAGCGGAACACCGATTGAATCCGCATGGAAATCACCGCACCGTCAATCTCAAACTCCGGCTGTGACAGGGGGAATCCGCAAATCCCCTCAAACAGCCGTCGGATATCGTCCGCGCCCAGATGGACTCCGCAAAAATCAATGTCGTTGACGAAGATTCTCTTATGGCGTACCCCATAGGCTGTCACGCATCCCACGCGGAAATCATGGCAGGCAAGGAGACGGGTCAGCTTTCCCGTCAGTTCTCTGTCCTCCTTCATCTCATTTTTATCGTAGCTGAGGCATTCCGACAAAAGATGCCCCATCATCTCATAGTCCCCCGCAACGACGGACAGCTTGTCATCCTGTGCCAACGCCGCATACCGTCTTGCAGACTGAAAATTCACTTCATCCAGAATCCTGCCCATATGACAGCACTTTTTGGTAAAATTCGGGGGAATCACCGAGGCGGACGCCGTGCCTTTGACCGCCAGTTCCTCCGTAATCCGCCCGATCAGCGATGCGGTCTTCTCATACGCCGCACCGTAGCAGGTGGGGTACATGGCGCATTTTCCGCAATACCGCTCAAACACATCCTCACAAAGCTCCCGAAGCTCACAATGGGTGGGTCTCGCCAGCCTTTTTGCCAATCGGTAAACCACGTCGGAGATGGATTTCATACTGTCTGAAAGCTCCGTCAGATGCTTCGACGTATTTCGATTCATGATCTCCCAAAGGGTTCCCCGTTCCGCCTCCTTCACGTTCCCCCCTATGCCGAACATGGTCGGGGGAAGACGCACCAGATTAAAATAATACAAGGGGAGAAGAACTGCCGATGCGAGAGATAATGGGGGCACAATGCTGCCCAGCGCATCAAAGCCCGCCACGTAAATCCCCCATGCAATGCCGCAGCTGAGGGCGGACATCACCGCAAGCTGGGACGAAAAACCATAAATCAACCCCGCCACCCCTGCCGCGAGAGCAAACAGGGGGGCATACCGCGGATCCAGCAAAATCCCGCAGAGCAGACCCGTCACCATTCCGCGACTGCTGCCGAAACAGGTCGCCGTCACAACGGACGCCGCAAAAACAAAGGAATATCCCAAATTAAATCCGGTGGGAGACAGGGCGGACAGAGCGTATGTAAAAATTGCCGCCATCAGATACAGCCCTGCCTCTCGAATCGCCGAAAGCCGCATTCGTCTCTCCGTCGCCCCGTAAATCATGAGCACCAGCACGGGAGACAGCACAATCGAAAAAACCGCACCGAATAAACTGTAATACGAAAACCCACCCTCTGCCGCCGACAATACTCCCATCAGCATTGCGAAAAGTGCTCCCATCGCCATTCTCACCACGATGTTCTCTCGGAGCAATCGTCCGTCCGCATACCGAAGCATATCGGCTGTCCCGTTCCAATCCTGCCATCGGTTGAGCAGCGTTTGTGCCTCTTCCGAGGTAATCCGCACCCGTCCCGACGGCTCTGCCGTACTGCGTTCCGTCACGTAGGAATCCGTCACGGATAACCCGTCCCCACGGTTTTCCGTCTTTCCCGAAGGAAGCAGAAACGTTTTTTCCCTTCCCCGTCTCCTCCGATTGGCATCATCCGACTCCCTGAGCCACCACGACACCACCAACCGTGCGGCAAACAAAAGCACCGACAAAAGCGCCAGGGAACCTCCGTACCGTGCGGGACTGATCAGCGATCCGATCACGGTACCCAGTACCGCAGAAGCTCCCGCGAACACCCCCGACACCGAGGAAATCACCGCAAATCCGAAAGGGTATGTATCGAAGAAGAAGGTGCAGGAGGCGGTCACCAGCGCAAAGATGAAAATCACCGCATACAACACCCGCTTGAGGGGGATCCCTTTTTCCGAAACCGTCTTTTGCCTTTTCCTTGTTTTGATTTTTCCCGTTGTGTTCATACTGCACCTCATTGTTTATGCCCGTAGGCATCCTTGATTTTTCCGTGTGTTCGGCAACCCACGGCGGGGAACGGGATTCCAGGCACCGAATCCCTTTCCTTTTGTGCCAATATTATATCCCATTCCGTTCGCGGATCGGGTCGGAATCCGACTGCCGTTTTTCGGCTGCGGAGGGGAGAGTGTGTCGGGAAAACATCCCTTTCCGCAAAGAAAAAAATTCCCCTGTCGCTCTCCCCCGAAGCCGAACGGGAAAAGACGGGGGAAATGAATCAGCGGTGGGTTGTAAGCCGAAAAAAACGCGCATAAATTGGGAACGGCACGTTCCCCCACCCCTCTCCCCTCCCCCTCCTTTGGCTTTTTTCCTGAAATCACGGGGAGACCGGTTCTTTTTCCTTTCAACCATGCTTTAATATA
>JAZQUQ010000397.1:0-2353 GCA_045631365.1 Eubacteriales bacterium
GGTATTTCCGCAGGATGTTACGGCAGACGCCAGCATCAACAGCACAAGGAGCATGGATAATGCTTTTTTCATTGTATTGGATTTCCTCCCGATTGGTTATTTTACATCATTGTACTGTAAAAATTGTCTGATGTCAAGAACAATGGAAGAAATAATATGAAGTTTTGGGAAGGGAGCTTGAAGGAGGGTCTTTTCGCAAAGAACTGTGCTTTTTGTCATTTGATATGGCAGGCAAACGCAGCCGTTTTGTAGCCGAATTCCTTTGAGTCAAACTTGCCGCTTCTGCCGCTTTCTCCCACCGATGGGGTCTGGACATCGTCAAAAGGAAGTGCCCCTTTTTCAAGAGCCGCATTCGTGACAAATTTGAATGCGTATTGGTACAGCTCTTCCCTTTTGTGTTCATCGAACATGGTCGTTACAACACAATTGTTGATTACAAACCCATGTACCCGCTGGAGTCCGCCGAGGCTGAGCCCCACCATCTCACCGTGATAAAAAATACCAAATCCAAAAACGGAATGTTCTTCGTTTCCCGCAACATCACGCTGATAAAGCTCCTGCTTCATGTGGTTGATATACCCCGGGAGGCATCCTCTTTTATCACAGAACGCACGAACGGTATCGTAGTCCTCGTATTTTATCAACCGCAGCGTATATCCGTCGGGAGGCGTGATCTCATATGGCGCACCGGCATAATACCGTTCTTCGTAACGCTTGATATTGGAGATATTCACCCCGTTTTCCCCAAGGGTATCGGTAATGGTTTTATCGTCATCCAAGGTGTAAATGACCATATCAAACCGTTCCTCGGAAAAAATCTTCATGTACTCCGCAATTTTGGCATAATCATCGCAGATAATATCCCCCATGAACCGCCCGTCCCATTCCGTGAACCAGATAAATCCATCACGGAAGTCCTCGCCGTTGTAGAGAGCTGAGCCACCGTTCACCCGACAGCAGATTGCCGCATATCCGTACTTCAGCGCATTGGTTTCCAGCATATAATCGATCACTTCATCGGTATCGGCGATCTTGAATCCCTTGAATTCATGGACAAGACGAGCACCTACCGTATCGTTGTAAAAATCCCCGAAAAAGGCTTCCGTTTTCTCCGTCTGTTTACGATATTCCACGGGACTGACCCCGTACTGCTTTTTGAACGCTCTGGTAAAGCTCTCGTGGGCTTCGTAGCCGCAGTCAAGGGCAATATCAAGAATGTCACGGTCAGTAGTGCGAAGGAACATTGCCGCCCTTTTCATGCGGGTGAATCGGACGTATTCCATTACATTGAAGCCCGTATGGGCAAAAAAGACCCGATTGAAATAATCCGTGGAAAATCCCGCGTGTTCCGCAACATCCTCAATGGATATTTCACTGTTCCTGTTTTCTCTGCGAATATAGTTCAGCGCTTTTGTAATCAGTTCACTGTTTTCCATCGCTGACTCCTCCTGTTTCTTTCTCAAACAGCGGCCGTGTGTTTGTGATTATATTATAACACACCCGGTCCCATTTGTCTTGACAGAAAACGCTGTGTTTTGGATGCTATAAAAACAAGCTGTACGCCAAATCAACGCACAGCCTGAATTTTACCCATGTATAAAGTTTTTTGAAGGGGAGCTCGAGGGGGGACTTTTTGCAAAAAGTCCCCCCTCGTAAAATTATCAATTTAAATTAGCCAAGTCTTTCTTCGAGACCCTTCAGTTCGTCGTACATTTCAGCGGGAACACTGTCGCCGATGAGAGCGTAGAATTCCTTGATGTTTGCGATATCAGCCTTCCAGCTTTCGGTATCAACGGATACGAGGTCACGGATGGTGTCGAGAGTGATGCCGTCGAGACCTTCGATGTTGATGTCTTCCGCCTTGGGAACGTAACCGATTGCAGTCAGATCTGCGTCAACCTTGCCTTCGCAGCGGTCGAGGATCCAGAGAAGAACTCTCATGTTGTCACCGAAGCCGGGCCAAATGAAGTTGCCTTCGTCGTCGGTGCGGAACCAGTTAACGTGGAAAATCTTGGGAGCGTTGGGGATCTTCTTGCCCATTTCAAGCCAGTGCTTGAAGTAGTCACCCATGTTGTAGCCTGTGAAGGGACGCATAGCCATGGGGTCACGACGAACTACACCGACAGCGCCTGCTGCAGCTGCAGTTGTTTCGGAAGCCATGATGGAACCAACGAAGGTACCGTGCTGCCAGCTTGTGGACTGGTATACCAGGGGAGCAGTCTTCGCACGGCGGCCGCCGAATACGATTGCGGAGATGGGCACACCTGCGGGATTGTTGAATTCCTTGGAGAGGCAGGGGCAGTTGATCGCCTTAGCTGTGAAGCGGGAGTTGGGATGAGCGCCGCATGTGGAC
>JAZQUQ010000398.1:0-1816 GCA_045631365.1 Eubacteriales bacterium
GAACGCAAAGCCGCCCGCATCCGCCGCATTGTCCGTTACGGAAGCATCGCCGCTTCCTTCGTCCTGATCATGGGTGTCCTCATCACCATCGCTCCCATTCTCAACCGCACACAAAAATCTGCCGAAGCAGAGAATGGTTCCGCGTATTCCCTCACCGCTGACCGAAGCATAAAAGACGACAACGGTGCCATGCCGGAATGCGAAGCCGTCTCCCCCACGTCAGCCGCTCCCGCCGACGAGGATTGCAGTGCGGAAATCGCAAAATCCTACTCCGCGTCTCTTGAGGACTCCGCCGAACACGTCACCGCAGACTCCGTCGTTTTCTCCCTCCCCTGCGGCAATCACCCAAGCGGCATGCACACCTTCCCCACCCAGCTGATCAACCATGTGGGAGAAGATGTGTTCAACCAATGGTATAATTCCCCCGACGCCCTCGACGACTGCGGCATTCCAACCCTCAGAACCTTCGTCCTCACCTTCGGCATCACCGCCGACCAATTGAAGGAACTGGGCGCATCCCTCGGAATCGACTTTCCCATTGAGGAAATCTACGGAACCAACTAAAAAAGCACTTCCGCCCGATCGAAACACCGACATCGGACGGATTTTCTTTTTCTTCAATATTCTTATTCCACTCCCCATCTATTTCTCAAACTTCTATTGAAAAAACGGACGGAATGATGTATAATAAGAGCAATCGAACAATATTCAAATATAAGGAGTATTCTAATTATGGAAAACAAGAAGCCCGAAAAGCTGAAAGGCGTAGTTCCCGCCCTGATGACCGCATTCAAGGACGACGCTGCACGTTCCTTTGACGCAGAAAACACAAAGAAGCTGTGCCGTTTCCTTGCAGATTCCGGAGTAAACGGTCTGTACGTTGGCGGATCCAGCGGCGAAATGATCCTCATGAGCGTTGACGAAAGAAAGGCCCTTCTCGAAGCTGCTATGGAAGCGGTTGAAGGCACCAACGTTGCCGTAATCGCACACGTAGGCGCAATGTCCACCGCGGACACCCTGGAGCTGTCCCGTCATGCAGAATCCGTAGGCGCAGATGCTCTCTCCTCCGTAACTCCCCTTTACTTCCGTTATACCGTTCGCGAAGTTACCTACTATTACGAACGCATCGCAGCGGAAACCTCCGTTCCCGTTGTCATCTACAACATCCCCGGCCTTACCGGTCTCTCCCTGAACAGAGATCAGCTGGGCACCCTCCTCTCCATCCCCAACGTATGCGGTATGAAGTTCACCTGCTCTGACTTCTGCCAGCTGGAACGCCTCATCTCCGACTTCCCCGACAAGGTATTCTATAACGGTGCGGACGAAATGCTCCTCTCCGGCCTTGCTGCAGGTGCGGACGGCGGTATCGGCACCACCTACAACTTCATGCCCGAAAAGTTCGTGAAGATTTACAACGATTTCAAGGCAGGCAGAATCGACGAAGCCCGCAAGACCCAGGGTGAAGCAAACGAGATTATCCTCGCCATCCTGAAGCACGGCGGTATGCCCTCCTCCAAGTATCTGATCAACCGCCGCGGCATCGAATACGGCATCTGCCGCGAACCCTTCATGCCCCTGCCCGAAGAATCCAAGGCAGCCCTCGACAAACTCCAGCTTGTATAATTGATTTATTTCTGTGGGGAGGGAAACTTTTTGAGAAAAGTTTCCCTCCCCACACCCCTCCTTTCAAAAACTTTTGGACTGGAGGGGCGTTTTTTATATTTATTTTTTCCTCGGGGAAGAAAAGCGGCACAAATGCATTTCTTCCCAAAACCGTTTTAAAATACTTGCAATTCCACCCTGATTGTGATATAAT
>JAZQUQ010000399.1:0-2667 GCA_045631365.1 Eubacteriales bacterium
CCGACGTTCACGATTACTACCGCAACTTCGTTCGTGCCATCGACGGTCTGGAAGAGCAGATGGTTACCCACGATCAGATGCGCTGCATCCTGAAGGTCATCATGTCCGCTTTCGAATCCGTAGAAAGAGGCGGCGACAAGATCGTTTGGGCTGATTGAGACCCCGTTTTGTATAAGTCTCTCACCCAAACAGAATTGATATAACAAAAACACTATTCCCCTTTTATAAAAGTTTTTGAAAAGATAGGGGTCTTAGGGGGAAGAAAAACTTTTCTCAAAAAGTTTTTCTTCCCCCTAAATAATCCCCAAAAGGAGTAAAACTATGATCTGTGAAATTTTGTCGATCGGAACCGAGCTTTTGCTTGGGGATATTGTGAATACGGATGCTGCGTTTATTGCGAAGCGGCTTTCCGAGCTTGGGATCGCGTCCTACCGCCAGTCTGTGGTGGGGGACAACGGTGAGCGTCTGCGTGAGACCATTGCGGAGGCGTTTTCCCGTGCGGACTTGGTTATTATGACTGGAGGACTGGGTCCCACGTTGGATGATATCACCAAGAAGGTCACTGCAGAATATTTTGGGGTTCCCATGTACATAGACGAAACCGTGAAGGCGGATCTTTACAGCCTTTTTGAGAAAAACCACCGCGCCATGACGGAAAATAATCTTCTGCAAGCCCTCATCCCCGAGGGTGCGGAGGTCTTCTTCAACAAATGGGGGACAGCCCCCGGCATTGCCCTTTCGGGAGAAGTGAACGGGGAGAGAAAGACCGCCATCCTTCTGCCCGGCCCCCCCTCGGAATGTGAGCCTATGTTCACGGAATGCGTGACACCCTATCTCCACCGCCTGTCCAACCGAACCGCCTATAGCCTGAATCTCCACCTGTACGGCATCGGGGAAAGCCGCGCGGAGGACATCCTCCACGACATGATGGAGGAAAGCCGGAACCCCACCGTGGCCCCCTACGCCTGCGAGCATGAGGTACGAATCCGTCTGACCGCCTTCGGGGAGAGCAAAGAAGAGTGCATGGCAATGTGCCGCGCCAAGGCGGACGAAATCTACCGCACGGAAGCAGGCCCCTACATCTACACCGAAACCGACAATCCGTGGGATGCAAAAAATTCCGTGGTGCTGACCCTTCTTGACACCCTCCGTACCAAGGGAATGACCTTCGGCACAGCGGAAAGCTGCACGGCGGGCATGATTTCTTCCGCAGTAGGAGATATCCCCGGTGCTTCGGACGTTCTTCTCGGGGGAATCGTGTCCTACGCCAACGAGGTGAAGGAAAACGTCCTCGGCGTGCCTCATGAAATCCTCGAAACCGTGGGTGCGGTCTCCGAGGAATGTGCGGGAGCCATGGCAAAAGGAGCGAAGAAGGTTCTCGGCTGTGACGTTGCCGTATCCGTTACGGGAATCGCAGGTCCCGGCGGCGGAACGGAAGAAAAACCGGTGGGACTGGTCTGCTTCGGACTTGCCGTGGGAGACGAGGTCTTCACGGAAAAGATGCAGTTCAACAAGAAGTCGGACCGAGGCAGAATCCGCCGCCTGACCACCGCCCACGCCATGATGACCGTCATCAGAAAATTAAGGGAGAAAGCTTAAATTTATTGACTTCCCCCGAATTTTGTTGTATAATAATATAAGGTTGTCATTTTGGGGATTTCTCCTGAAGAATCCTTTAAAACGGCAGCTGCTCCCCTCCCTGTTGGCTGTGGGGAAGTCATAAAAAAACAAAAAAGGAACCATACTGATTCTATGTCCCTTCATCATACAGAACACGAAATCGACAATCATATCTCCGCGGTTCGTCTCCTCCATGAGAAAAACGGCAGAACGGGAGACCTTGCCCCCGGCTATTTTGTGCAGACCTTCGGCTGTCAGCAGAATGAAGCGGACAGCGAACGGATGGCGGGGCTGTGCCGCATGATGGGCTACCGAAAGGTGTCCACCCCCGAGGTCGCGGATCTGATTCTCGTCAACACCTGTGCGGTCCGTGAGCACGCTGAAAAAAAGGCGCTGTCCATCATCGGAACCTACAAGCACATCCGCGCAAAGAACCCCAACCTCATCATCGGGGTAGGCGGATGCATGGTCACTCAGCAGCACCGTGCGGACAAGCTGAAAATGAGCTATCCCTACGTGGGCTTCACCTTTGACACAGGTGCGCTCCACCTTCTTCCCTCTCTCGTTCACAATGCGCTGACGGGCGGATCGAGAAAATTCGTCATCAGCGACGAATACAAGATCACGGAAGGCATCCCCATGGAGCGGGAGTCCAAGCACATGGCGTGGCTCTCCATCATGTACGGCTGCAACAACTTCTGTTCCTACTGCATTGTTCCCTACGTTCGAGGCAGAGAACGGAGCAGAAAGCCCGAGGACATTCTGGAGGAAGCAAAGCGTCTCATTGCGGACGGAGCAAAGGACATCACCCTTCTCGGACAGAACGTCAACTCCTACGGCGGTGACGGGGTGGATATTGCAGAACTGATGCACCGCATTTGTGCTTTAGACGGCGATTTCCAACTCCGCTTTATGACCAGCCATCCGAAGGACGCCTCCGACCGCCTCATTGAAGCCATGGCGACGGAGGAAAAGATCGTCAAGCACTTCCATCTTCCCGTCCAGTCCGGCTCCGACCCTATTCTGAAGGCGATGAACCGCAAATAT
>JAZQUQ010000400.1:0-3048 GCA_045631365.1 Eubacteriales bacterium
TGGAGATTCGTGAGAATCAGCTTTATGTCACCTCTCTGAAAACAGAAAGCGGTGTGGAGAAGGTAACGGCGCCCGAGGCATATGCATTGCCAACGAACTACACTACCGATGGCGGGGATATGGATTTCGCATGGATCTACACAGGTTATAAAACCTATGACGACGGGGAGGGCGGACGTGGCTATACGTTCCTTTTCGATGATGCAGCGGCTTCGGCATCCTATGAGCTGACCGTTGTGGCAAGAGCTGATATGGCGGGTCCCTTCGAGTTTTTCGCTTATATCAACAATTATTCCGAGGAAGAGGCGGTATACACTCCCGGTAATATTTTCTCCGTTGCCGTGGCCGGAGACGCTGCCCCCACAGCATGGCGCTTCGACAAGGAAGGCGGTACGGCAGAGGGGTATCAGCATTGGGACGGTTTCTACGATGCGGGAAGCGGTATTTATCAAACGGTTCTTTCCGAGGATGTAGTGGATACTGCCTATACCACCGTGAATCAAAACTGGAACAGAAGCGGTCATATTCCCATGATGTACGTGGATTACGGCACGACCGGTATTTATTATGCTCTTGAATGGACCAACGGTACATTGACCGCAGAAGGACTTGACCATGGTGGAGCAAGGCTTTCGATTTATCTTTCCGAATTTATTGATGCTTTATATACAAAGGTTCCTGCGGGAACGGCGCTGTATATCCCTTCTGTCTATCTCGGCGTGTACGACGGGGACGTGGACATGGGTTCCAACGTGTTCAAGCATTGGTTCCTCCGCTACAAAGCACCCGACAATATGTGGGAGGACGAAAACGAGCCTCTGACCCAGCAGGATATGCAGATCGGTATTGACGTAGCGAAATACGGCATTCAGCAGATCAAGTGGGACTACGGCTGGTGGTCGGACGAGATCGTGACGGGAATGTGGCGTACCAACGAGGGATATAACGAGGTGAGAAACAGCAGTTATCTCAGCGTGATGCAGTCCGTGGGTGCCTCTACCCTTGCGGAATTCGTTCAGAAAGCCAAGGACGCAGGGGTCAACGTGACCACGTACTTCCTTCTGAAGGATACGGAGCTGGATATGGCGGGCGTTCCCACGTCGGTAGGTGAAAACGGACATGAAGAATGGTTCTCTCATATCTGTATCACGGGTGTAGGCGATTCTGCCGACCTTGGCAACGAGGAATGCGTGGAGTTCTACAAGGATTACCTTTACAATTTCTTCAGCACAACGGGTGTGAACACCTGGCGTTCCGACTTTGAACCCATCTGCCGCGCCTCGGATCAGGAAAACAGACATTTCGCACTGGATTACGATACGGAGTACTGGTGTACCATCGGCTTCCGCGACGTGGTGGATCATTTGATCAACAACATCGACGGCTTCCGTTACGAATCCTGCTCCTCGGGCGGTTCTATGAAGGATTTCTTCACCATGACCAAGGCGTCCGTCATCAACTGCGATGACTCTGCCAACTTTATGTCCCTGCATATGTCCTTCTACGATTCCTCCTACTGTATCCATCCCGCACAGCTTCAGCTTCCCTGCAACGCCATGTCCTTTACCCCGGGCGCTCAGTATTACTATGGAATCGGGGACTACGACTACGGATTCCGCACCATGCTGACAGGGGGCGTGATGCTCAGCAACTGGACCGGTACCACAGCGCAGGATATTTCCTATTGGGAAAAATACGTTCCCGAAATCTACAACAAGATTATGAAGCCCCTCATCCGTTACGGTGACCTGTACCATATTCTGCCGAGACCCGATGGTGTTCATTGGGACGGACTCCAGTACATCGACGCGGATTCCGAGAACGTGATCAAGGGACTTGTGATGCTGTGGAAGCCCACCAACGAGGAAGGTTCCGAAAAGACCGTATATCTCCGCGGACTGGAAGCGGAGACCCTGTATCAGCTTACTTTTGAGGACAGATCCGCGCAGAACGTACAGAGAACCGGTGCGGATCTGATGGAAAACGGACTTACCGTTGTGATCGAAGGGGAAAGCGGATCGGAAATGATCTGGATATCTGAGGCGGAGTAAACCCACAAGAACATATGACATTTAAGGAGTTATAACAAAATGGTCAATGCAGCTCTGCTGATCGTTTCCATTCTGATGAATGTGGCGGCGAACAGCGTATTAAAGAACGACTTCTGCAAAAAGGAAGTCAAGAACAATGCCGATTTGTACGCATTCAACGGAATGACAAGTATTTTGGCGATGGCGTCCCTTGCGGTGATCGGTATTGTCATGGGAAGCCTTACGTCCGTGTCCCTCTACACCGTTCTCTTCGGACTGGTGTTCGGCATTGTTACTGCTCTTGCCGCGATTTTCAATATGAAGGCGTTTGAGTGCGGCCCCATGTCCTATACCTCGGTGATCATCTCCTGTTCGCTGGTGATCCCCTCTTTCTCGGGGCTGTTTATTCCCCCCGTACAGTCCATTGCACCCATCCAGTACGTTGGGGTTGCCTGCATGCTGGTTTCCTTCGTTTGTGCCATTGACAAGAAGAACGACAAATCGGGTGTATCCCTGAAATGGTTCCTTTACTGCATGGCTTCCTTTATGTTCAATGGAAGCATCGGCGTGATGCAGAAGATTCATCAGAATTCCGCGCATAAGGGTGAGCTTTCCGCATTCCTCATTACGGCGTTCCTGGTTGCTACGGTGTTCTCCTTCCTGATGATCCCCGTGTTCCGCAAGAAGGAAGGTGCCATGACGGTGCTCGGTCAGGACAAGGTGAAGAAATTCCTTATTGTGGGCATTATCTGCGGTATTTTTATCGCGTTTTGCAACCAGATCAACATGTACCTGTCGGGCGTGATGCCGTCTGTTGTCTTCTTCCCCGTGGTCAACGGCGCTGCCATGATTCTGACCGCTATTGTAGGTGTGCTGTTCCTGAAGGAACGCTTCTCCGTCAAGCAGTGGGTCGGTCTTGTGGTGGGTACGGCGGCTATTTTCCTGCTTTGTCTGAACTGATTCCGGGAGGAACGCCTAAGAAAGATGCCTAAGGGGGAACTTTTGCAAAAGTTCCCCC
>JAZQUQ010000401.1:0-2882 GCA_045631365.1 Eubacteriales bacterium
GTCCCCCCTTTCTCTAATTTGATTTTTCTTTTTGGCAAGACCTTTTTCTTTTTTCAACGAAAAAGAAAAAGCTCGAAAACAATTTGGTATCCACGGCGGACCGTGTGACGTCCCCCACCGCACAAACCAAAAACGGCAAAGGACACCCCCTCTGCCGTTCTCGTATAAACTTTACTCCGCAAGATTCGCTTCCGTAAAGCTGAATCCCGCAACCTCGCTGACGGGGAGGGAGAACACAATGGCTCCTGCTTCCGTGCCGGGTCCCGCCGTCTTGACAATAGACTGCATAATGGCGGATTTCTGCTCGGCAGATGCTACGATCAGAATCATTTCCTTCTCGCTTGCGATGGATACCTTAAAGAAATTCTCCGCATTCTTGGCGCCCGTTCCCTTTCCGTGAAGCACGGTACCGCCTCTTGCACCCGCTGCCCGTGCCGCATCCATAACGAGATCCGTACAGCCCTCGTTCGCAATCGCTAAGATCAGCTCATAACGATAGTCCATCTTCGGGGTGATTTTTTTATCCTTGTCTCCTCCGAGATATGCCAATGTTCTGCCACCTCCCACACTTTTTATCGGCACAGCCGTTACAATTCCGTTTCCGGGAGCATCAATATAGAGATACCGTCTCTGTTCCTTGATGTACTCCTCCGTTTTTGCCTCGTCCGCAATGGTGACGATCACTCTTTTTTCGTTGAACTCCATACCGAGAAGATCCAGCATGCTTTTCGTTGCCGTACCGTGCCCGTGAAGCTCAAGGGTCAGGGGAAGTCCCATTCTTTTTGTAATTTCAAGCAATCGTTCCAACCCGTCCGGATTGATGATGGAAACCACATAATTCATCCTTATGATACCTCCCACAGTTCGATAATTTCGTCGTCCGCAAAGATTTCTTCCTTGGTCTGACGAACTCTCTTCCGCTCATAAACAAAGCCCATAACCTGAATGGAAATCAGCGGCATCATGGCAACCATGGCCACAATTCCGAAGGCATCGCTCAAAACGTTGCCGCCGAATGCACCGCAGGCACCCATCATAAACTGAAGCATAAAGGTTGCCGTCATGGGACCCGATGCAACACCACCCGAGTCGAAGGCAATGGCAGTATAAATATCGGGAACAAAGAAGGAAAGGATCAGCGCCGCCGCATAACCGGGGATCAGGAACCACATAATGGAAATGCCCGTCATCACGCGGAGCATGGCGAATCCCATTGCCAGCGCAATCGCCACGGAAAGGCTCAGTTTGATGGCTTTTCCGGGAATGGCGCCGGAGCTTACTTCCTCAATCTGCTTTTCCAGCACGTATACCGCAGGCTCGGCGGAAATAATGAACCAGCCGAGAAGCATGGCGAGAGGAATCATCAGATATCCCGTCCAACCGGTTGCAAGCTGACTGCCAAGGGTTGTACCAAGGGAAGAAAAGCCCACGTTCACGCCTGTCAGGAACAGAACCAATCCCACATATGTATACAGAATACCGATCAGAATCTTCACAAAAGGTCTGCCGGACATACGGAAAGAAATGATCTGAAACAGGAGGAAAATCACCACAATGGGAGAAAGAGACATTGCCATCTCCCCGAGAAAATGGGGGATTTCGCTGATATACGCCTTCCCCAACGCCACGGTATCGGCGTAGTTCAGAATCTCACTCCCTGCGGCAGAAGAGCTTCCGCTGTAGAAAAAGCTCAGCACAAGAACCGCAAGAATGGGTCCGATGGAGCAAAGGGAAACGAGACCAAAGCTGTCCGAACCCGCATTTCTGTCGCTTCGGATGTTGGACACACCCACACCGAGGGCAAGAATAAAGGGAACAGTCATAGGGCCTGTAGTCACACCGCCCGAGTCAAAGGCAACCGCGAGAAAATTCTTATCCGACAGGGCAGCCAACCCGAACACGAGAACGTAAAATCCCAAAAGGAGCCAGCGGAGACGGATGCCCACCAGAATACGGAGCATACTGACGGACAGGAAGAATCCTACCCCCACACCAACCGTCACAAGAAGGATAAGGTTGTCGATATGGGGAACGGTTTCGGCAAGAACCTGCAAATCCGGCTCCGCCACCGTCACGGCAATCCCGAGAACAAAGCTGACCGAAAGGATCAGGATTAGCTTCCTCGATTTGGTCAGGCTTGAACCGATTCGGTTTCCGATGGGGGTCATGGACATTTCCGCTCCAAGGGTAAAAAGTCCCATCCCCACAATGATCATCAGCGCCCCGAGAAGGAAGGAGAGCAAAAGATCGGTGGTAACCGGTGCAATGGTGAGGCAAAGCACCATCACGATCACAATAATGGGCATCACCGACACCAGCGATTCCTTGATTTTCTCCATCAGAACCGCACGGTTTTCATGAAAGACATTTGTCTTAAACAGTTTGATTGGGAACAGCTCCTCTCAAATTTTCTATTGGTATTATTTTATCATATTCACGACGGCTTTTCAATTGACAATATATAAATAAATATGAAAAAAGATTACGGTTTTCTGTGGCAATGTGTATTGACAGATAAACATTCTGTTTTCATAAGGGAGATGTGAAATTCAAACCGTAGGGGAGGGGTTTCTCTTGACACACAGTTCGCCCCTACCATGTAGCAGGCGAACCTTCTTATGAAAGCTACACGTCCTCAAGGCGTTTTTTGGCATTTGACAAAATCAAGGAGTCTCTCACTCCTCCATCAGCAAAACATACGGAGTATCATACCCTCTCGGCCGCAATTCGCCCCATTTTTTAAGGAAATCATGAAGCGCATCCCGAATCAGGTCGTAATCCAGATCGTGCCGTCGGTTCAGTCCGTCCTCACCAAGCATGATTGCGTAAACCTCCGTCAAATCCCCATACAGCAGCTCGATGAACTGCAGCTCGTTTTCCGA
>JAZQUQ010000402.1:0-15746 GCA_045631365.1 Eubacteriales bacterium
GGAAAAACGGCGGCTTTCGGGGAAGAAGGTAGCACTTGCGGGGATTTCCGCGGGGATGATCGTGTCCTCCGCCACCGCTTGTTCCCCTATTGACACCATTGAAAACGCCGTCAACCGCCTGATCGGGAATGAGCTTGAAGGAGACATGGTACTGGAAGGAGTGGACGTGGCCCCGCCCGACACGCTGCAGCCCCTCACGGGAGAAACGGAACCTGTGGAGCTTTTGGAGGGAGACCCCGTACCCGAATCCACCGCGGATATCCCCGGCGAAGTAGTCGAAGAAACTCTCCTCGGCGACGTTGTGGTTGACGTAGACGGACTGATCGCCCTTCCCAACTCGGAGACCGACACCGAAGACGAGGATATCCCGGCTTTGGCAGGCGTTCCCCTTTACGAATGCGGAACGGATTCCGAAGAAGAGGATTGGGACGACGTGGAATACATCCTTGAGGGAGATATCGCCTTCCCCGATACGGAGGAAACACAATGACCCCCACCTTCCCCATGGCGGCTATATCCAGACTCCGCATGGCAACGGACGGGGATGGGGTAACCACGCTGGTCTGTGCATGGGGCTGCCCTCTCCGCTGTGCTTACTGTCTCAACAAATTCACGTGGGACGAGGGTACCAAAGTCGAACGCCTGAGTGCAGAGAAGCTTTACGACCGTGTGAAATTAGACTCCCTTTATTTCGAAGCCACGGGCGGTGGCATCACCTTCGGTGGAGGAGAGCCTCTGTTGTATGCGGAGTTCTTCCCCCATTTCCGCCGTCTGTGCGGCACCAAATGGAAGCTGAACGCGGAAACCAGTCTTGCCGTCCCGAGGGAGAACGTAATCCTTGCGGCAGAGGCGCTGGACAGCTTTATCGTGGACGTCAAAGACACCGATCCCGCCGTCTATCATGCCTACACGGGGCGAGACAACACCGACGTTCTCGAAAAACTCCGTCTGCTCCTTGCCCTTGCAGGCCCCGAGCGAATTCGGGTTCGCCTTCCCTTGATCCCCGAGTACAACACGGAAGAACACCGTGACCGAAGCGAAGCGGTTCTCCGCGCCATGGGAGTGCAGAACATCGAACGCTTTCCTTATATTATAAGATAATTTTTCAGGAGGTATTACCATGAAAACAACAGCAAAAAAGATAAGAAAAACCGTCCTTTCGGGAGGAATCGTCCTCCTTCTCGGATTTACTTATCTGACCACCCTGACGTCCTGCGGCAGAGCAGCAGTCACGGAATCCTATAACAAGAGCGATTGGGGCTACGTGACCGAAGACTCCTCCTCGGCAGGGTACGACAGCTATTTCGGCAACGGATCTGCCCCGGAAGCGGAAATGCCCGTCAAGGATAGCGTAAGCGCGCCCTCTTCCACCACCTCGGGAAGCACCGTACAGAACGACCTCTCCGCAAGAAAGATGATCCGCACCGCCAATCTGTCCGTGGAAACCAAGAATTTTGACGAATTCATGGCGACGCTGGAAGCAAACATCTTCTCCATGGGCGGTTACCTTTCCTCTTCGTCCCTCAACGGCAACGCGTATGGGAACGAGAAAGTACGCTACGCCAACCTGACCGTGCGGATTCCCGCGGAAACCTACGACGCTTTTGTAGCGGGCATTGACGGGTACGGCAACGTAACGTACCGCACCGAGTCCGTCAACGACGTAACCATGGCGTACGTGGACACGGAAAGCCGCATCAAGGCATACGAAACCGAATACCAGACCCTTCTCGAAATCCTTGAAAAAGCCACCAACCTTGACGACGTGCTGATCATCCAGAGCCGCATCACCGAGGTGACCTATCAGCTGGAATCCTACCGTTCTCAGCTCAGAACCTATGATGATCTGATCTCCTACTGCACCGTTCATCTGAACATCAGCGAGGTAGTGGAGCTGACCGAGATCAAGGAGCCTCCGAAGACCGTTTGGGAACGAATGAGCCAGGGGCTCTCCGACACGTGGGATGACATCACCGACGACGCGGAAGACTTTGCGGTTGACTTTGTATCTGCCCTTCCCATTCTCGTCATCTGGGCAGTCATTCTTGTACTTGCCGTACTCATCGTAAAGGGTATGATCAAGAGAGGCAAGAAAAAACTCCTCGTGAAGAAGGCAGCCAAGGACTACAAGGCCTATGAAGCCTCCAAGAACGCCAGCGACAATACCGAAAACAAGTAATCCCGCGACAATAGCAAGGATTCCTCCCAACTAAACAACAGGCGTACCGTATGCCTCCTTCTCGGATGTGCACACGGTACGCCTGTTGTTTATCAATACCAGATTTGTTCCCCTGTTTCGTAGTACGTCATCAGGTCTTCGAGTTTTTCTTCCATTCCGTTTTTGTTCTCCGCCAGCTTGGAGGCAAGGTCCGTGGTCTGATCTCGGAAACAGTAGCGGAACTGGTAAGGCAGTCGCTCGATATAAATGCCGTACATGAACGCAAGATCGAAAAGGCGTCCATCCACGATAATATCGAGAACCTTTGCCATATTCTCATCGGTGGAATATCTTCCCTTCAGCGCGTCTTCAAAATAAGCGGGATAGACGGTCTTATAGGATTCCGCGTTCAGCGCCTCCATCATAATTCCGAGGAAATCGTACTGCTCCGTCGGAAGGGTCACGGGAACGGAGTATACGCTGAGCTGGTCCATCGCGCCGGTCATGTACTTCTCCTGAACCTCATCGTACTTGGGATACGGGAGAATTCCGTAATTGAAGTCCAGCTCCGCAAAGGAATCCAGACAGCTTCGGAACATGGAAGGAACAATTGCAATCTTTCCGTTGCCGAAGTTTGCCCCGTTTGACATATCGCTGGAAGGGTCTTGGTAGCATCCCTTGCTGCTGAAGAAAAATCCGACCAACTTTTCGAGGGTGTTGTGTACCCGTTCGGTTCCCAGCGTAACCTCAAGAACGCCTTCGCTGTTCTTGGTCATAATCCGTGCGTCGATGGCGGTCACCCACGGATCGGTACCCGTGAAGGTAGAGGTTGCGTAGCCAAACATATCGTTTCGGTCTGCGATGCTGTCTCCGTTTTCGTCGTTGTAAATCTCGGAGCAGATTTCCACAAACTTATCCAAAGTCCACTTTCCGTCGAACACCAATTGATACATCTCCGCGGCAGAATGTCCCCAGTCTTCAAGAAGATCGATATTAAAAGCCTGCATCCACATATAGGTGAGGGATGTAAGGGAAAGGTCTCCCGTAACCGCAAAGGCTTTTCCGTGGATAGTTGCCTCGTCGTTGGTTGCCTTGTTCCACCATGGCTTTTCCCAGTCAATGTAGGGAATATCGTACCAGTTAATCACCATATTATACGCCAAGGGAACGTAGGACATGTACATCATCATATCGCAAACGTCAAACAAATCGTCCCCTACAAACACGTACTGGGTAAAGGAGTCCTGCGATTCCGTGCTGTCCGCAAAGGCGTTGATCTTCACATCAAAGCGGTTCTCCACGTCCTCGTTCCGCTTCCATATGGCGTTGTTCAAGGTATCCCCCGACAAATCTTCATCGTAGGTGTACTGATTCATCCAGTCCCCCTCTGCGGTAAGAATCCGGAACTCTCTTCCGTCAAAGGTAACGTCGGGCAGATTGTCCTCTACGGATGCACGGCTGAATTCGGTCTCCGCAGGCTCTGCCGAAAGTCCCGTTTCCTCCTCAACTTGCACAGCGGCGGATGTTTCGGCATTTTTTTGTGTTTCATCAGGTTCATTCCCGGTATTTCCGCAGGCGGCTCCGTTCAAAAGCAGCATCTGTGCCGCCAAAACAAGGGACAGGGACTTTTTGAAATTCATATTCTCTCTCCATTTCCGAACCATAAGTTTGAGTATGACTATTATAACATCCCCCTTCACAATTGTCAATACATACAGAAAAAAGGGATTGACACCCGTTTTTTCTTCGTATATAATAGAGTCACACAACATAAAAGGACGGTATACACGCATGAGTACATTCAAAGTAGGCTTGATCGGATTGGGACAAAGAGGCTATTGCCATCTTGACGGAATTCTGACACAGCGCGACGACGTTACCGTGACCTATGTCTCGGATCTTTATGAGGATCGAATTGCGGCGGCGGTCAAAATGGTAGAAGAAAAAAACGGAAACACGCCTCTTTCCTCCACGGATTACAGAGCCTTGATCGAATCCCCCGAGGTTGACGTGGTAGTCATCTCCTCCGCTTGGGAAAACCACGTTCCCGCGGCAATTTACGCCATGCGGTGCGGAAAACAGGTCTGCACGGAGGTAGGCGGTGCTTATTCCATCGACGACTGCTGGGACCTCGTCCGCACCTACGAGGAAACGGGCATCCACTGCATGCTCCTTGAAAACTGCTGCTACGATCGCAACGAGCTGATGGTGACACGGATGGTCAGAGAAGGGATGTTCGGCAAGGTTGTTCACTGCGAGGGCGGCTATCAGCATGATCTGCGAAGCGAAATCGCAAGAGGGGAGGAAATCCGCCATTACCGACTCCGCAATTACAAGAACCGCTGTGCGGAGAACTACCCCACTCACGAATTAGGTCCCATTGCGAAAATCCTTGACATCAACCGCGGCAACCGCATGGTTTCCCTTGTCTCCATGGCATCGGGCGCGTGGGGGCTGAACGATTATGCGAACAAAAATGAATCCATCCCCGCCGACCTTCGCACCTTCCGTTTTGCCCAGGGGGATATTGTGAAGACCCTCATCAAATGTGCGGGGGGCGAGACTATTTCTCTGACTCTTGACACCACCCTGCCCCGCTCTTACTCCAGAAACTTCACCATCCGCGGGACCAAGGGATTTTTCTCCGAAGACGCAAACGGTATTTATGAGGAGGGCATGAAGGAATTCGATCACAACTGGTACAACAACGTCGACAGCTACCGCGAAAAGTGGGAAAGCCCCATCTGGGACAAGTTCCTCCACGACGGTGTACGCGGCGGTCACGGCGGTATGGACTGGCTGGTCTTTGACGCATACTTTGAAGCCCTCAAAAACAACGACGTTCCCCCCATTGACACCTACGACGCCGCCGCGTGGATGGCGATTACGCCCCTCTCCGAGATTTCCATCGCCAAGGGAAGCGCACCCGTGGACATTCCCGACTTCACAAGGGGTCAGTGGCTCTGCCGCGAGGACAAAAACAAGGGATTCTACTGTCTTGACCGATAAAAGCAACCCTTCCGTCCCGAAATGAGGCGGAAGGATTGACAAAAATAGTTTCTTGTGCTATACTATTATCACAAAACGTACTTTAAGGAGATTTTATATGCAATTGAAAAAGACCCTTGCATGGATTCTCGCAGCACAGTTGCTTCTCTGCAGCACCGTTTCCTGCGGCAAGACCGAACAGAATCCCACAGAGGACAAAACAAACGAAACCACCGCAGCAACGGGTACTGCGGCAACAACAGCTCCCGAAACGGAACCCGCCGAGACCGAATTCAGCAGACTTTCCGTTTCCGACGAGCTTCCCGAGATCAACTTCAACGACAAGGATTTCCGTTTTGTTGCAAACGAAGGGGAAATGTTCCAGCTTGTATCCGACGACACCTCCGGTGTAGGACTGGATGCGGCAATTTACGACCGTAATCAGAGAGTTGAGGAACGCTTCGGCGTAAAAATTTCTGCGCGTTACCAGCTTGGGCTGGAGTCTCAGGATATGATCAACTCTTACGTTCAGGTGGGAGAGCATATTGCGGAAATCTGTGACCAATGGCACCGCATGGGTCTCACCCCCGTTTGCTACGCCGAATACCTGAACTGGCTGGAATTCGACTACATCAATTGGGAGCAGCCCTGGTGGAATCAGGAATCCAACTACAATTCCACCATCAAGGGAAAGCTCTACACGGTGACCGGTGACCTTTCCGTTACTGCCATGCTTGACACATGGATTCTGGCATTCAACATGGAGCTGCTGGAAAGCTACGGCGGATTAACCTCCGAAGAGATGTATCAGATCGTTCTTGACGGCGAATGGACCCTTGACAAGATGATCGAAATCTGCTCCGCCATCTACGAAGACGTAAACGGAAACGGCAAGGATCGCGGCGACATTTACGGATACGGCTGCGACGTTGCCAACCGCACCATGCCTTGGGTTACCTCCTTCGGCGAAAAGTTCTTTACCCTGAATGAAGACCGCACCAACGTTGAGATTACCCTCGGCACGGAAAAGATCTACTCTGCCCTTGAACGACTCTGCAACTTCCAGCACAACTCCAAGGGTGCGTTTGCTTACTACGGAACCTACGACTACTTTACCGAAAACGAAATCGACGGCAAGGAATGGGGCATGGAAGACTTCACCTCCGGACTCCTCACCGTCTTCCCCACCACCTTCAATGCCTGCTTCGATAACTTTACCAATCTGAGCTTCTCCTACGGCATGCTTCCCTTCCCCAAGTATGACACCGATCAGGAACGCTATCTGACCGTTCCCGAGTACGACTTCAGCGTTTACGGTGTCCCCACCACCCTTCCCTTCGAAGATTACGACATGGTGGGCATTATCATGGAAGCGCTCAACGCGGAAACATGGAAGACCGTATCCCCCGCCTACTACGACGAGGCTCTGAAGGGTCGCTACTCCGCTGACGAAACAACAGCGGAAATCGTTGACATGATCATGGACGGCAGAATCTTCGATTGGGGCTATCAGATCGCCCAGTTCCTTGTAACCAAGGTTCCCTATCTCTTCTGCATGCAGATCCGCGACAACAACCTTGACCTCGCCTCCACCCTCGCCAAGGGCTGGGACGACACCAACGAAAGAGTACAAGACGTTCTCTCCTTCTACGACGACTGACGCGGGCGTGAAGAAAAACTAAATTGTTATTTAGGTTTGCCCGCTACTGAGAAATCCTTTCAAAATGGTTGGTACCATTTTGAATCCCCTTCGGGGAACGGATTTCTCCTATGTTGGGTGCAGACCTGTCTGCGCGGGTGGAGTTTCTCCTGTAGGGGGCGACGTCCTCGACGCCCCGCGGCATGGGGAACGATTTCCTGTAAACACTCCACAAACAAAAAGAGATATTGCAAAACCACCGAAATGTGGCTGCAATATCTCTTTTTTGATTTTCCGGAATCATTCTTCGGTTTCATTTTTCGGAATCACGACTTTGGATACGTCGATTTTTCCGTGAACGCGTTCGTGGTATGCCACATTTGTTCGGATGATGTGGAGGAGATGATTGTTCAGATTCTTTCCTTCCGCATCGGCTACCGCAAGCAGCTTTTTGTAAAGCTCCTCGTCCACTCTTACGTCAAATGTTACCTTATTCTTACCAGCCATTCTGAACCTCTTCTTTCTTACGACTCCTTGATTGACAGGATCGTGCCGTATACCGTAATGTACTTATTTACAATTGTAATCTGCTGATTCACATTCAGCTTTTCTTCCGCGCCCAGGAGGAAATCTCCGTTTGCGTTCCAAAGCCCCTCCACGTCAAAGGTCAGGGTAATATCGCTGCGTTTGGTCTGCTCATCCGTGGACTGATTGGAAACCAGCACCGTATTCCCCTCAAGATCGGTGTAATAGGTCTGTGCATCGCCGTACTGCACCGCGGCAATCTCACCAAGGGGCACCCGATCCGTCCAGTTTTCAACGTAGAACGTATCCCCTCGATTGAAATACTGCACCGACGTTACGCGAACGTTCTTTACGGAAAGCACCAATTGAAAATCCTTGGGGGTGGAATCGGTGATGCTCGTTACATCCTCACTCTGTGCAGTCATCCGCAGAACAAGGCATACGGCACAGACGAGAACTGCGGCAATAATAAAGACGTCCAATGCGCCAAGCCGCTTCTTTTTTTCACTATTCATCATAGCACCTCAATCTGCCGCAAAACGCGGCGAATATTTCCTGTTTTTTTGATTTATCCTTGAAAAATCGTCCCATTCAAGCACCCTTACGGCATGGGAATTTTGAACGTATCCTCAGAAAAGAACGGATCGATGGTATAGGATACACTCTCGCACCGATACAGCGTCTCCCCTGTAACGGTTTCGGCACAGGAATTCAGAAGCATCCCTGTTTCACAAGTCAGTGTCACCGATCGAATCAGTCCATCTTCTTCGATATCTCTCAGCGTAATCGTTTTTCTCTGATCGTCAAAGTCCATACGGGGCATTCCTGCGGATTTTTCCACCCCGGAGATAATATCTTCGAGTGTAGGGATTCCGATTTCGTTTTCGGCGGAAAAATTGCCGTCCGCCACGTTCCATCGGTTCTCAAAGGAGACCGCACCGTCGATTCTGCGGCACCTATACACGACGTTCCCGTCGCATACAATCAGCACATCCGCCGTTTCGATCCGGTATTGCTCCCCGTTTCGTCGGATCGTTACCGTCTCCTGGGCTTCGGCTCCTCGGGAGACCAAAAAGATTTGTTCATACCGCCGACTGCATCGGATCGTCTGCAGCAGATTCACCATTCCCTCCCGATTTCGCACCGTAGCGGAAAAATCGGGGGTATAGAACTGTTCTTCACTGAATACGACAGCCGATGTCCCGTCAAGACGGACACCGTTCTCCGACAGGCTCACGTCATCCGAAGCGGCAGGGTTTGACGTAAAAATTCCCGCAAAATAAAGGGTCATGCTGTCGGAACGCCACAAAACGATAAACAGTCCCGCAAAAACGACTGCCATGGTCACCGCAATTGCAATAATGCCCGGTGCGATGGACAATTGAGGAATCTGCCCATCCTTCAGATACAGTTTGGGTTGCTTATTCTTTTTCATTTTTCTGTTGTTTCGTCCGATTCCTCATCCGAACCGTTCTTTCTTCTTCGTCTGCTCCGCAGTTCTTCCCGTTCCTTCAGGTACTCTTCCACGGAAACGTCATCCTCCGTAAGACCCGAATGCTTTCTCATATCGGGGTTGGTCATCACAATGAAATTGACGAAGAAAATCAAGATCGCCAAAGCTACCACGCAAATGGATTTTATTGTTCCGCCCTCCGTAAAGAAGGATTCGGTGCAGAACACCGCTACCAATCCGAGAATACCGCAGATGGCGTACAAAATGTTCACGGATTCCTTCTGCGTGAAGCCCATATCCACCAATCGGTGATGGAGATGACCGCGGTCGGGAGCAAAGGGACTCTTTCCCGCGAGCAAACGGCGGACGATGGCAAACAGTGTATCGAGCAAGGGGAACGCAAACACCATCAAGGGCGCCATGAAGGAAAGAACCGCATGGAGCTTGAACACGCCCTGCACGGAAATCACCGCAAGGGTATATCCAAGGAACAACGCCCCAGTATCCCCCATAAAAATTCTTGCGGGGTTTGCATTGAAAGGCAAAAAACCGAGACAGGCCCCTGCCAGAATGGCTGTAATAACCGCGAATTCCCATGAGCCGTGAAGCAAAAGCACACAGAACAAAGAAATCGAGGAAATCATGGACACGCCGCACGCCAATCCGTCCAGACCGTCAATGAAATTGATAGCGTTGGTCAGTCCCACAATCCAAAGGATGGTCACGGGATAGCTGAACACGCCGAGGGGAAAATATTCCCCGCCGATGTTGATGTAGTCGATCACACATCCGTTCACCACGGCAAATACCGCCGCCAAAATCTGTACCACAAATTTCAGTCCCGCAGTCAGACGGAAAATATCGTCAAGGACACCAAGGATTACGAGGATCCCGCCGCCCACCCAAATAGATGCAAGCTCGGGAGTGGGTTGACTGAACAAAAGAGTGGAAATCCAGAAGCTGATGAAAATCGCCAGTCCACCGATCCGAGGAATGGGTTTTCGGTGCATGCGGCGGTTATCAAGGGGAACGTCCACCGCTCCGATCCGAAAAGCGAGAGCACGGACGGGCGGGGTCAGCGTGAATGCAACCAAAGCGGCACAAATCACCGCTGCGACATAGTAAATAAAACTTTGATTCTCCATGTTTTAAGTAAGGGGAGGGGCATCTGATCCTGAAATCAGACACGGCATCCCCATCCTTTCGCTGTTTTCACAAATATGGAACCGGGATCAGTTCAGCTTGGTAATCCCGATGCAGTATCCGCTGCATACGAAGCCGGGGAAATGCATACTGAGCTGAGTTCCCACGCGGATTTCGTAATCGTTGACCAGAAAACTGTCTTCCGTCTCCTCTGCCTCTGCACGGATGGTCAGAAGATAATTGGACTTTCCTTCCATCACGGAGTAGGTTTCCTGCCCCGTCGTGTAGTCAAAGCCTGCCTGTTGGGAATCCGATTTGGATATGGCTCTCAGTTCACCGAAGCTTTCCCGAGTCACGGAATTTTCCACAGTCGTTCCCACGGCCCAATCCATCGCCGCATTGTTATCGATGCCCTTGAGCTCTACCACGTATTCAATGACGGCGGGCTGACTTTTGGCTTCTCCCGTATTCTTTCCGAAACTGCCCGCAAACACGACCACCACAAGTGCCGCCGCTGCCGCAATGATCAGAAAAATCAAGAAATCCACAAAGTTAAATCTTATTTTCCGATTTTTTATCATAGCAATACCTCATATGCCGCACCAAAACAGTGCTTTTTATTAAAATTTGACCTATCTGCCTTTTCTCCGAATCCCGTCTACATTCACGGAGCATCGGTCTGCATCTTCCGCCGATGCTTCTGCCAACACGTGATCCAGAAGTTCCGAACCCGATCGGATCTGGGAGGAAGCAAGACCGCACACAAGCCACATCATCAGATAAACGCGGTAGTTGTACCAGGAATAGTCCGTCATTCCCTGAATCAGCACCGCAAGAATACCGCAAAGGGGTGCTGCCGCAGAAACGCGGATATCCCTTCTCAGCCGACGCATATTCCGATTGACGTCCGAGGTGGCGGGAACGTCGCTGAGGCTCAGACTTTCGGGAAGGGGAAGGGTCTCATCCGACAGTCGGGCAAAAAAGGTAAATCCGGACTGATACAGAAGGAACACGAAGGCAAGGAACACGAAAAGTCCCACGATACCCACTTCCATTGCGATCTGCAGATACAGATTATGGGCGTGGGGAGTGGATTCCTGAGACATCAGGGCGTACTTCGGATAGATGCTCGCCCACGGCTCTCTGCCGATTCCGATGCCGGCAAGGAAATTATTCTTCAGCATTTCAAACGCCGACTGCCATCCTCCCACACGGTAGGAGGTAGAGGAATCCGCCATATTACCGATATCGAAGTAACGGGAAACAACCGCCTCGGGAAGCACAAGAGGCAAAAACGGAAGGGATGCCAATCCCGCAAACACAAGGAAAACCGCCCGTCGGTGCCACATGAAGAGGAATACGATCATGGCAAGGAGCAGAGCAAGGAGCGCACCTCGGCTCCAGGAGAAGAACAGTCCCGCGCCGAGAATTCCGATGGAAAGCACCGTCACAGATTTTCTCATGCCACCCCATCGGCGAAGAAGAATTCCGAAAGCAAGCGGAATCACCATTGCCAGGTACTCGCCATACATATTGGGGTTTTCAAGGGTAGCGTAAGCACGGCCCTTGATGGAGCCGAACACGCTGGTATCAAGCCAAGCGGATGCCATCTCTGCCGTTCCCGTAAAATAGGTGACCAGACCGTATACGGAAATCAGAACGGCGGAAACAACGGTAGCCACCGTACAGCGGGTCTGCCATTCCGTGGTGCGGATCAAACCGACCACGAGGAAATACGCACACAGAAACGCCGCGTAAAGGAGCGCAGGCATCAGGGACGCGGAAGACGCGCTGATCACGCCTCCCGTAAGGAGTACGAACGCAAACGCCGCTGCCGCAATATCTACCGGTTCAAAGCGGAAGAATCTTTTCCGACGGATCAGCTTGATGATATAACAAACGAACGTATACATCTCAATGGCAAGGAGCACCGTCGTAGGAAGAATGGGCATAAAGAAGCAAAGGGCAAGAACGCCGATCTCGGGACGGATCATAACCAGATACGCCCCAACCAGAGCCAACGCTCCTCCTACAAGAAGGATGGGCGGAACCTTATACGAAACAAGCCCGAATAAAACCCCCATCAGAAACGCAATGCTGATGTGTCCCCCGCCCGACTCCGTCCGCATATCTTCATCCGTGAAGCCGGTGATCTTCTGAATCAGACTCCCCGTCAAGGAATAACACAAGGCTTGGGAAAGCGTTTTTCCGGAAAAAATCAACGGAATCCCCGCAACAAGGAGAACCACTCCCACGATCATATTAATGCTGAGGAGGGTTCCGAGACTGAGGATCATCGGTTCTCCCGAGGTTCCCTCCGAGAGAAGAATACGCACAATCTCCCCTGCCACCGTATAAACGCCGAAAGAGAAGACAAAGGTTCCGTATACCTTCAGTCTGCAGCCGAGAAGAGAATCTGCGATGCGGTGAGCAAACCTCACGAAAAGGCTCTCCTCCAAACCGCGGCAGAACCATTTCCGAACGCTCTCCAGTCCCCGTGCAGGGCGCGTTTTTTCAAACCATTCGCCAAAGGCAAACCGTGAATGAACGGGATAGCCTGTAAAAATCCATCCAAACAATCCCGACTTAAACCATTTATAAATTAGAACCGTCAATCGGTCAAGGGCACCGAGGATAATACTGCCGCGGATAAGCGACATGAAAAAAGCACCGATCCGCTCCTTGATGTTCCGCTGCATACGATTCCTCCTCTCCGTCTGTATCTTACAATATCACTGCATCGTCAAACATTTCTCTTTATTATACAATACTTCACCTTGATTTTCAACACGTAAAAGGTAAATTCATTCAAAACAAGGAAAGAAAAACCGAAAAACATACCGTATCTGTCCTTTTCCACCACAACAAAAAGTCAAGACGGCACAAAAAATGCACCGTCTTCCGCTGATATTTATTTTGTTCTCTCACCGTCAGGATTCTTCGGAAAATTTATTCAAGCTCCGTCAGAACGTCAAAAAGAGCTTCCTTGTCGCCGCAGAATACCTTTTCGAGAAAATCTTCCGCCGCAAACCGCTTGTATTCCCCTTCGCTGATCAGAGGGGTATAGCAATTGGTACGCCCCTGCTTCGCGGAGGTAATGAAACCCTTGGTCTGAAGCCGTGTAATCAATGTCAGAACCGTCGTCAGCTTCAGTCGGTTCAGCTGGGGAAACTTCTTCATAATCAGTCCGGCAGAAATACACGGTTCCCCTACCTTACTCAGCGCCCAGATTCCTTGCATAACCTCAAGCTCACTCTCGGGAAGCTTGATCATCTTGTTGTCATCCATACTCTACTCCCAGATTCATGCAATGCAAATATTTTTCGCCCTATATCATACCACAAACCACTACATAAGTCAATCTGTTTCCGCAAAATCACAACTAATAAATCAATATCCCGACAAAGAAGCCTTCGTTTCGGAATCCGACCGACCTATTTGATTTAAGAAATTAATAAAAACTCCGAAATTCCGATTGACAAAAAGGAAGAAAAGAGATATAATATCTCTGTATCATTATATATTTAAAGGCAATGACGGAACGAGTACGTTTTGCACCACGTCACAGAGAGTACGGGAACCTTTGCGGAATCGTAAGGATGCTGAAACCCGGACACGAAAGCAAAACGGAAAATCACTCCCAAGCCGCACGGGTGAGCAGAACGCCAGCCCCTGCCGGAATCCAACCGTTACCATGGAGGCGGATACAAGGCAGCCCTTGGTCCGTTGCAATCCTGCCAATAGCCGGATTGCCCAGTATGCAGGTGGTTAAAAGCGCGAAGCTCTGTCCCGGATACGGACGGAGCTTTTTTAATCTTCGGCATTTCTGAAGCTGAAGGGGAGAGCCGTCCCACGATGGCGCGTGAGCTTGCTCACTTCGTCAGTTGAACCGTGGAGACTTATCCTTTAGCGTTCAGCATGAAAGTGATTTCCCCGATTCAGCATATCCTGAATTTGCCCCATATATAAAAGTTTTGATCAACCTTTTCCAAAAGGTTGCGGGGTTTGGGGCAGAGCCCCATGGAAGCGTCCCCTATAATTGACTTAGAAAATTTTGAAAGGAAGGTACTCTGTATGTACAAAAAAGTTTCGACGAATCTGAATTTTGTCGAGAGAGAAAGAGAGACCCTCAAGTTCTGGAATGAGAATAAAATCTTTGAAAAGCAGCTCGAAATGAATGCGGACAAGTCCGGCTACACCTTCTACGACGGCCCTCCGACCGCAAACGGCAAGCCTCACATCGGTCACGTGCTGACCCGTGTAATCAAGGACATGATTCCCCGTTATCAGTGGATGAAGGGGTACGACGTTCCCCGTAAGGCAGGTTGGGATACCCACGGTCTCCCCGTTGAAATCGAAGTAGAAAAGAAGCTTGGTCTCGACGGCAAGGAACAGATCGAACAGTATGGGCTTGAACCCTTCATCAACGAATGTAAGGAATCCGTTTGGAAGTACAAGGGAATGTGGGAAGATTTCTCCGGCACCGTTGGCTTCTGGGCAGACATGGACAACCCTTATGTAACTTACGACAACAACTTTATCGAATCCGAATGGTGGGCGCTGAAGGAAATCTGGAACAAGGGGCTTCTTTACAAGGGCTTCAAGATCGTTCCCTATTGCCCCCGCTGCGGTACTCCTCTGTCTTCTCAGGAAGTTGCACAGGGCTATAAGACCGTCAAGGAACGCTCCGCGGTTGTCCGCTTCAAGGTCATCGGCGAAGATGCTTATTTCCTTGCATGGACCACAACTCCCTGGACCCTGCCCTCCAACCTTGCGCTCTGCGTGAACCCCGACGAAACCTACTGCAAGGTAAAGGCAGCAGACGGCTACACCTATTACATGGCAAAGGCTCTCCTTGACAACGTACTCGGAAAGCTGAAGACCGACGATGCTCCCGCTTACGAAATCCTCGAAGAATACGAAGGCCGTGCTCTTGAATACAAGGAATACGAACCCCTCTTCGAATGCACCGGTGCTGCAGCGGCAAAGCAGAAGAAAAAGGCTCACTTCGTTACCTGCGACCACTACGTTACTATGAGTGACGGTACCGGTATCGTTCACATTGCTCCCGCGTTCGGTGAAGACGACGCCAAGGTGGGCAGAAACTACGACCTTCCCTTCGTACAGTTTGTTGACGGCGCAGGTAATATGTCTCCCGAAACTCCCTATGCGGGAATGTTCGTAAAGAAGGCTGACCCTGCGGTTCTCGCTGACCTCGACAAGGAAGGCAAGCTCTTCGATGCTCCCAAGTTCGAACACGAATATCCTCACTGCTGGAGATGCGACACTCCCCTGATCTACTACGCAAGAGAATCCTGGTACATCAAGATGACCGATGTCCGCGAAAATCTTGTAAGAAACAACAACACCGTAAACTGGATCCCCGAATCCATCGGTAAGGGCCGTTTCGGCGACTGGCTGGAGAACGTTCAGGACTGGGCAATCTCCCGTAACCGTTACTGGGGTACTCCCCTCAACATCTGGGAATGCTCCTGCGGTCACCGCCATTCCATCGGCAGCATTGCGGAACTCAAGGAAATGTCCGACAACTGCCCCGAAAACATCGAGCTGCACCGCCCCTACATTGATGCGGTTACCCTGAAGTGTCCCGAATGCGGCGGCGAAATGCACCGAGTACCCGAGGTTATCGACTGCAAGTCGGATCGCAGCCATGTCGTTCTGTGGGCCAAGGAGTTGTTATCAGGTCTTGTCTTCCTAAGACCGCTTGGCCTCCGACTTCCGAAAACATCGAGCTGCACCGCCCCTACATTGATGCGGTTACCCTGAAGTGTCCCGAATGCGGCGGCGAAATGCACCGAGTACCCGAGGTTATCGACTGC
>JAZQUQ010000403.1:0-1814 GCA_045631365.1 Eubacteriales bacterium
GTGGGGTTGGAGGGCATGGGGCAGTTTTCCGCGATTCTGTTTACACCGAACTTCACCGCATTCTTGTGGAAGGCCTTGTAGTCGGTCTTCATTTCCTGGATCTTTGCATCGTCGCCGGAGTTCATGACTTCGGTATAGATCGCGCCGATACGGAGGTATTCGCAGCAGATTCTGGACTGCTGAACGTGCTGACGCTGAGCATCGGTTTCTGCCATTGCTTCTGCCTTATCCCACCACTCATCCAGCTGATCGCTGTAGGGAGCAAAGGCGTGGTCACCGTAGATTTCTTCGGGAGAAGAGTAGATGCCGAAGCAGAAGTTCTTCTCGTTGGACATGGTGGTGATGAAGTCAATGAACTGTCTTACGTAAGTCCAGCCGGGACCGTAGTATGCTTCAAGGAATTCATTCATGTGAATATTGTACTCTTCCTCGGTCATGGTGGGGTTTTCCATCAGCTTTGCGAGGAGGTAGGAACGAAGCGCACCGAATTCACCGCTGTTTGTCTGATAGTTACCCTGTTCCATGAGACCCATGCTGCCGATGGATGCCATAACGTTCATGTTCTGGCGGATAACGTCAAGGTTCGGGAAGGGAGAGAGGTAATACTTGAAGTTGATGGTGTAGTCCCAGATGTAGAAGTTCTTGCAGATTTTGGACCACTTATCGATTTCGGGCATCAGCTGGGAGTTCTTGGGACAGTTGGGGTCGTCAAATGCGTGGTTGAAGCAGTAGTCGATGGTGCACAGCTCGATGATTACGTTGTCGTGACACACAATGTTTTCAGGGCAGGGGAAGGTGTACTGATATGCAAAGGTAACGATCTGAACATCGGGATAGCCGTTCTTCGCAAGGTCTTCGCAGAGCTTGTTTACAAACTCGATGAGAGTTCCCGCGGGGCTTCCGTAGTATTCGATATCTGCCTTACAGTCATCGCAGAGGCAGTATTCGTTCTTGTCGTTCTGGGAAACGTGGAGTCTCTTTTCGTTGGGGTTTGCTTCCAGGAATTCAAGGAGTGCCTTTCTTGCTCTCTTGAGGTTACCGGTGTTGTTGAGACAGGGGTTGGGGGAAGTACCGTTACCGGTTTTTGTCAGCTCGCCAATGTTGTGGATACCGTTGTTTGCAAGAACGTCTTCGCCGCCGAGATGGGCGTCTCCGCTCATACGGCGCTTACCTTCACCGTTCTGGTAGCGCTTTACGGAAATATCCTTGTCAAAGTATTCGGTCCAGTAGATGTCGCGGATTTCGAATACCATGTCCATGGTGTAGTCTACATTGGAAAGGTCAATGGCGATGGATTCCTTGCAGATTTCGGTGTCTGCGGTGAAGAATCGCCAGCCGATGCAGTTTTCAAGGAAGTTGTAAACCGCATACAGAGCACTTCTTGCTGCACTTCCCGCAAGAACGATACCGTCGGCGTCGTTGTAGTATTTGAAGTCATTTTTGTCGAGAACGATGGTTTCGTCGATGGCGATACGCTTAACGCCTGCCGCAACGGGGGTCTCTGCGATGGGAAGAGTAACGCCGGTAGCAGCTGCGATGTATTCCTGAAGCTCGGCAGCAGCGTAGGAGATTACTCCGCCGGCAGCAGCATTGCAGGAGATAACGTATTCGGTGATATCGATACCGTTAATGGTCAGGCTGTCAACGGGAACGCCGTCGTTGGGTACGTCCACAACAGGAGCCTGAGTTTCGGGAGCCTTGGTAGCGGGAGCTTCGGTTGCAGGAGCTTCAGTAACAGGTGTACCTGCCTCAGGAGCTTCGGTTGCAGGAGCTTCGGTTGCAGGAGCTTCAGTAACAGGAGCTTCAGTAACAGG
>JAZQUQ010000404.1:0-8932 GCA_045631365.1 Eubacteriales bacterium
CTGTAGTATGTATACGCTACTTCGTCAACTGCATATTCGGTCCAGTAGTTTTCGCCGTTTTCCCATTCATATGCATAGTCTTCGTATTCGGAGTAATCGTCACCGAAGTCCATGATGAATGTCCAGTTTTCACCGTCGTTAGAACCTTCTACGATGGATCTGAAGATGGTGTGTGCTCTGTCTGTTACGCCGTCACCGTTGGTATCGGGTGTTGCAAGTCTTACGTATGCAAGAACTGTGGGTTCTGCAAGCTTGATACCCATCCATACGTTGCTGCCTGCGCCGCCGAGGCTCAGACCGGTTCCGATGTTGCCGTCAAATGCTGCGGATACATCCTTACCTGTGCTTGTGATGATTTCTGCGTAATCGTTGAGGTTTACTGTTCCTTCGGGAATTTCTGCTGCGGGAGCATCTGTTTCAGGTGCTTCTGTAGCAGGTGCTTCTGTTTCGGGTGCTTCTGTTTCTGCGGGTTCTGTTTCAACAGGTTCTTCTGCTGCTGCGGAGCCCCAGAATTCTACTTCACCCCAGTTGTCGGAGTCGTCTGCATTCCATACTCTGTAGTATGTATATGCTGCAACGCCTTCTGCTGTATGTGTCCAGTAGTTTTCACCTTCGTTGTCGTGTGCCCATGCATAGTCTTCGTATTCGGAGTAATCGTCACCGAAGTCCATGATGAATGTCCAGTTTTCACCGTCGTTAGAACCTTCTACGATGGATCTGAAGATGGTGTGTGCTCTGTCTGTTACGCCGTCGCCGTTGTTGTCACCGGTTGCCAGTCTTACATAAGACAGGATTGTGGGCTCTGCAAGTTTTACGCCCATCCAGTAACCGTTGCCTGCGCCGCCGAGAGTGATGGATGTACCTACGTTGCCGTCAAATGCGCCGCTTACATCGTTTGCAGAGCTTGTGATGATTTCACCAAGTTCTGCAAGGTTTACTGCTTCTGCGGCCTGTGCGGTAACTGCAACATCACCGTCTGCCTTAAGCGCGGTTGCACTCATGGAAGTGGGCACGCTTGTAGCGATCAGAACCGCCAGCAGTAATGAAAAGAATTTTTTCATGTTTTCTCTCCTTTTGAAAAATTTTTTATAAGGACCTTTGCGTCTTTCCACACTTTTCTGTGTGGCATCAAGTCTTTCATGTAAGCGATCTCCCGCCCATGCAGCAAATGGGATGGATACCACAGCATAAAAAACCTATGATTAGGTTAATTATACCACCTTAAATCCTTTTGTTCAAGATGTTTTTGAAAAAAAATTGGCAAATATGAAAAAAAGATTTGCTTATAATCAAAATAATTGGTGATTTTTTGAAAAAAGAAGGAAAATATCACACAAAAAATGATAATCTCCTTAACAAAAAAACAATCGTTCCCCTTTAATGTCGAAGGGAAACGATTGTTTTTATTCATCGAGTTTTTCACAAAGGGTAATACTCGGGAAGAAGACTGTACTGGAACAAGCGGAGTACATCCGGGAGAGCGATCACGCCGTCCCCGTCAAAATCCACCGAGCCGTTATGGGCAATCGGGTACAATTCGGGAAGCATCAGGTGCTGAAACAGCAGACGGGCATCAAGAATGTCCACACAGCCGTCCCCTGTGAGATCTCCCGGAAGCTGCGGCTCTTCCAGAACAGAAAAGGAAATCCCTTTTTCCGCTCCGTATCCCTCCGCCGTTGAGTCCGCGTAACCGAACAGGGTCAAATTCTCCGTTCCTACAAACACATTATCGGAAAGCAGAGCGTTGCGGGAGAGAATCACCGCACTTGTCAGCATCGGGCAATCTCCGAACGCATAATCCCCCACTACGGTCACCGTGGACGGAAGAACCGCATCCTTCAATCCGCGGCACTGATAGAATGCACTCTCGCCGATCACCGTCGTGCCTTCGGGAATGACAATCTCCGTCAATCCGCTGCCCGAAAACGCCAGCCAGCCGATCTTTTCCGTTTTTTCGGGAAGCACGATGCGGTCCAATTCTCTACAATTGCCGAAAACACCCGTTTCCATAGCAGTCAGTCCGCGGGGCAAGGTCACTTTCCCCAATCTGCCGCAATCAAAAAACGCCCATTCTCCCACTTTTTTTATGCTGTCCGACATTTTTACAGTTGTCAAAAAATCAAGGTTTGCAAAAGCATATGTTCCTACCGAACTTACACCATCTTCCACCGTCACCGTCTTCACTGACGAACGGTATTCTGCCCACGGAACCTCCTGAGGATTGTTCCAATTCCACATATCCCCCGTTCCAGTCACCGCCAGTCTGCCGTCACCATACAACGTCCAGGTCAAAGCAGAACCACATTTGCCCGAAGCCCTCACTTCCGTGGCTCCGTCAACGGAAACAAAGGGGATTCCGCTGTTCTTTGCATAGATATCAGTGGTGGAGGAGGAAAAGCCGCACAATTCAAATGTCGGATCCGTACCGAGGAATGCATTCTCCCCCAGCGCCGCATCCCGACAAAGGACGGTGGCTGAAATCATATTTTCACAATCCGCAAAAGCACTCTCTCCGATTCCCGTCACGTTCTCGGACAAAACGATCTCCGTCAGACCCACACAACCGAAGAAGGCTCGCCCTCCAACCGTTTTCACGCTCTCGGGGAGAGAAAACAAAATCAAAGAAGGACAATTCAAAAACGCCTCGTCTTCAATCATGGTCACCGTATCGGGGATTTCAACCTCCGTCAGCCGATCACAATCGGCAAACGCCAGCCACGGAATGCGCGTCATCCTCCGAGAAAGCACCGCCTCCGTCAATCCGTCGCAATCGTAGAACACCATCTCCCCCACGGAAACCACACGATCGGGAAGAGTCACCTTCGTAAGACTGTCGCAATTCCCGAAAGTCTTTGTTCCGAGTTCCTTCACCGTATCGGGGAGATCGGCGCGGGACAATCTGCCGCAATCGTAAAACGCCACCGCTTCAATCACAACGACAGTATCAGGGATGCGGACTTCCTTCAGATTATCGCAATCACGGAATGCCCCCTCACCGATTCGGATCACTCCGTCGAGAACGGAATACACCTCTCGGGAGCTTCCTTTCGGATAGCGGATCAAAATCGTTCTTTCATTATTATATAGGACACCGAATTCATCACTCCAAAAGCTCCGATTCCCCTCCTCCGCGCGAATTCTCGTCAGGCTGTGGCATTCACCGAAGGCATCTTTTCCAATCTGTACCGTTTTTTTCGGAATTGTAATTTCCTTCAGCTTTTCACATCCGTAGAAGACCGATTGTCCAAGCACGGTCACGGACTCGGGAAGCCGGATTTCTTCCAAACGAACACAATGGGAAAAGGCGATCTCACCGATTTCGGAAAGCCCCTCGGGAAGATTCACCTCCGTCAGAGCCGCACATCCGCTGAAGGTACCCGTTTCAATCACGGTCACCCCTTTGGGTACGGTAATCTCCTCCAGACTTTCGCATTCTCCAAACGCCCGTCTTCCCATGGACACAACACTTTCTGGCAAGGACACGGAAGTCAAATCGGTACATCCGCGAAATGCCTCGTCTCCCACAGAGGTGACCCCATCACGCACGGTTACGGTCTGAATGGAATGTAAATAGGCTTCCCACGGCACAGGAGTCAGATAGGACCAATCCCACATTTCGCCCTCTCCGCCAATGACCAGATCGCCGTTGTCGTAAATCACCCACAGCAGGTCATCCCCGCAGTTTCCCAATTCCACCGCGGTTCTTGCGGATACCGTTACACACAAACTCATGCTCAGACACAGGAACATGGCAGCCCACAGAATACCTGGCTTATACGAAATTCTTTTCTTCATCGTTCTCTCCTTTCCGAAATTCTATCTGAAAATGTCCAGCCTCTCTTTGAGAATAGTATAGCATGTTTTTCCTCTCTGCACAAGATGTTATGCGAAAAAGAACGGGAATTCTCCCCCGACGCCACAAAAAGAGGGGGAAGAAAAACCACAAAAGCTTTTCTTCCCCCGAATCACGGGTTTAGTCTTTTTATTTACTTAGGGAACAAGAGGGTACAGGTCGGGAAGCATACTGTGTCTGAATACGAGAATGACGTCATACACATCCAACGATCCATCCTTGGTAAAGTCAAGATTTCCCGCATAATTTACAGGATAAAGATCGGGGAGCATCAGGTGCTGGAACAGCAGACGGGCATCAAGAATGTCCACATTTCCGTCGCCTGTGAGATCGCCGAGGATGAGGTCATAGACGGTAATTTCAGCCGCTTCCATAACGGAAACAATTTCTCTTGTATTGAACTTAACAAGGCTTGTCATCTGAACTGCCACGGTTCCTTCGGGGGCATCCTTGGCAATTTCAAAGGTCAGAGTACCAATAACACCTTCCAGAACTTCGTCCTTCTTCAGAGCGATGGTGATAACACCCTTTTCCTCATCGAAGATTTCTTCGAAAAGGCTCTTTTCAAGGAACTTTTCGTCTGCGGTAAAGCCCTTGAAGGTAAGATATGCGGGGTCGTAGGACAGCTCGTACAAAGCGATGGAGTTAATTTCAACTTCAGATACAACGGAAAGCTCTACGGAAACGGTATCGCCCTTTTTGCCTTCCGCATTCGTCAAGGTGAAGAATACTTCCGGCACCGCAGGTTCTTCCTCTACCGCCTCAAGGTCGATAAAGGTTATTCCGTTGTCCATGGCATATGCTTCCGCGGTGGAACTCTTGTAACCGAGAATCGCTTCCGCAGCAAGTGCGCCGCCGGAGATTTCCACATTCTTTGCAAGAACGGTAACTTCCTTCAGTCCGCTCCATGCAAATGCAGAACGTTCGATGACGGTCACATTTTCGGGGATTACCACACTGGTCAGAGAACCACAGGATGCAAACGCATTTGCCCCAATGAAGGTCAGATTATTGCCGAGGGTTACTCTTGTAAGCTTGCTGCAGCCTTCGAAAGCACTTTCGCCGATTTCCGTTACGGTTTCGGGAAGAGCCGCTGCGGTAAGCGCCTTGCATTCATAGAATGCCTTATAACCGATGGTTGTAAGGTTTGCACCGAAGGTTACGGTAGTCAGTCCGGTACAGCCTCTGAATACTTCTCTGCCGACAGCGGTAGCCTGATCGGAGATTACAACCTCACGGATACCCACACACTCACGGAAAGCATTGTCACCGATCGCGGTAACGGTATCGGGAAGAACAATCTCGGTAAGACCCTTACAGCCTTGGAATGCACCACCTCTGATTTCGGTAATCCCTTCGTTGAGAACAACCTTTGTGAGTCCGCTGCAGTTGTCGAACGCCTGCCCCCCGATAATCTTTACATTGCCGGGGATTTCAATGCTTGTAAGCAGCTTGCAGTAACCAAATGTGTAGTATCCGATTTCCTCCACGCTCTTGCCGATGGTCACGGAAGAAAGCTTTGCACAGTTGTTGAACGCGTTGCTGTTGATTTTCTGAACCTTATCGGGGATCACAATTGCCTTCAGCGCATGACAATTCTGGAAAGCAGAAGTATCAATGGTAACCAAAGATTCGCTGAGGGTTACCTCTTCCAGAGAAGTACAGCCGCGGAATGCGCTGTCTCCGATGAAAGTAACGCCGGAGGGGATTGCAACACTCTTCAGCGCAGTACAGTTCTGGAACACAAATCTGCCGATGGATGTAATCTTTCCGCCAAGAGTTACACTTTCCAGAGAAGTACAGCCTTCAAATACGCTGTCCTTGAGTTCGGGAACCTTGGAACCGATGTAAGCAGTCTTCAGAGAAGTACAGCCCGCAAACACGCTGCCGTTAAATTCCGTAACGGAATCGGGAACGGTAACGCTTGTCAGTCCGGTGCAATCCTTGAACGCAGCATCACCGATCGAGTATACGCTCTGGGGAATTGTAATGCTTGTCAGACCCTTACAGCCGGCGAAAGCCGAACCACCAATCGTCTTCAGAGTACCCGGCAGAACCGCAGAAGTAATACCCGTACAATTGCCGAATGCATTGCCGCCAATGCTTACTGTTTTGGTTCCGATGGGAGCAGTAGTCAGCCCCACACAACCGTAGAACGCAAGATTTCCGATTTCCAAAAGGGTAGAGGGCACGGAAACCTGAGTAAGACCGGTACATCCGCGGAACGCATCCTGACCGATGGATCTTACTCCCTCGGGAAGCACGAGAGTTTCAAGAGAAATACAGTCACGGAATGCTTCCTTGCCGATAATGGATACGCTGGAGGGGATCGTTACACTTTGAATGAACGAAAAATATCGGAACGCCATACCGCCCACCTTGGTAACACCATCTTTTATAACAACGGACGTTACCTGAAGCTGGAACTCTTTTTCCGTGGAGATGGGCCAATCGTTCATCGGACCCACACCCACAACCTCGAGAACACCATTGTCATACAACGCCCACGATACCATTTCGCCGCAGGAACCGTTGTCCACCACCTCGGCTGCCGACGCACCCGCTGCACAGAAAATCGTGCAGAGAGTCAGCACGCACACGGTGAGAATTGCCAAAAAACTCTTTTTCATAAAAACCTCCTAAAATATGTATTAATTATGAATCCAGCTACATTGTACCACGGATGAACGATTTTGTCAACACAAATTATTCATCACAGACTCCGCCGCACGTACCGCTTCCATGGCATCGGCGGCGTAGTGATCCGCACCGATCCGGTCAGCGTATTCCTTGGTCAGAACCGCACCGCCCACGATGATCACGGAATCGGGGAATTCCGCTTTCACCACCCGAATGGTCTCTTCCATAGCGGGAACGGTGGTGGTCATCAATGCGCTGAGTCCCACCAGACGACAGCCTGTTTCGCGGACACAATCGGCAACCGTCTCGGGAGGAACGTCTCTGCCCAGGTCATGCACCGTGTATCCGTAGCTTTCCAGCATCACCTTCACGATGTTCTTGCCGATGTCGTGGATATCTCCCTTTACCGTTGCCAGAATGAACTCCTTCTTCGTTCCGTCGGATTCCGCCTGCTTCATTCCCTTCTTCACTACGTCAAAGGCAAGCGATGCCGCCTCCGCACTCATGAGAAGCTGGGGAAGATACGCTCTTTTTTCCTCAAAAGCGGTGCCGATTTCATCAAGGGCGGGGATAATGTGACCATTAATGATCTCCATGGCATCGGTCTGTGCCAAAAGTGTTTCCGCTTCCCTCACGGTTTCTTCCTTCAGCCCGCGGACAATGGCGCCCTTCAGTCCGACGGATGCGGTGGGATTTCCTGCGGAAGCCGATTTCGCCCCAACTGCGGAAGCTGCCGCCGTATTATGCGGATTTTCCTCCGCAAAGGCAATATAGCCGCCGAACGCAGGGTCAAAATCATTCAAAGCCAAGAACGCCTTGTAAACCCCCATCATTCCCACGGAGAAGGGATTCATGATGGCACAGTCCAGCCCCCGTTCCAGCGCGTTTCCGTAGAACACGGTATTGATGTAGTCTCTCTCGGGCAAACCGAAAGAGATGTTGGAAACCCCAAGGCTTGTCCGAATTCCCTTTTCGTGAAGAATGCGGACAGACTCAAGGGTTCCCCTTGCACTTTTGGAATCGGAGGAAACTGCCATGGCAAGAGGGTCGATAACGATATCCTTTTTCTCAATTCCATACTCTGCGGCACGGGCAATAATCCGTTCCGCCAGAGCCACACGCCCTTCCGCCGTATCGGGGATACCGTCCTCGCCGATGGTCAGACCGATCACCGTTCCGCCGTACTTCTTTACAAGGGGGAACACGGCAGTCATGCTTTCTTCCTTGGCATTTACGGAATTGACCAAGGGTTTACCGTTGTAAATCCGCATGGCAGCCTCTAAAACAGACGGGTCGGAGGTATCGATCTGCAGGGGGAGGTCGGTCACCGCCTGAACGCTGCGGACAGCCTCCGTCATCATGCGAACCTCGTCAATTTCAGGGAGACCCACGTTGATATCGAGAATCTGAACGCCCTTGTCCGCCTGCTTGACTGCCTCACCGAGGATGTAACCCATATCTCCCTCACGGAGTGCTTCCTTCAGCTTTTTCTTTCCTGTTGGGTTGATCCGTTCGCCGATCAGAATGGGAGCACCGCCGATCTCCACGCTGTGAGTATAGGAGGAAACCACGGTCTTCGACTTCTTTTCGGGAAGAACGTAGGGGATATCCTTTGTTTTTTCCATCACCTTCCCGATATACTCGGGTGTGGTACCGCAGCATCCGCCCAAAATGGTGGCACCTCTTCGGCAAAGCTCTGCAGCAAAATCGGAAAAACGGTCGGCGTCCATGGCGAACAGGGTTTTTCCGTCGCGGATTTCAGGGAGCCCCGCATTGGGATTCACAATAAGGGGAACGGAAGCGTTTTCCGCAAAGATATCGATGATATCCAACATTTTGTCGGGACCGAGGGAGCAGTTCATCCCCAGCGCATCCACGCCAAGTCCCTCAAGAAGTGCGATCATGGCACGGGGATCCGCACCTGTCATCAGTTTTCCCGATGCATCGTACACGTTGGTCACGAAAACGGGGAGATCGGAGTTTTCCTTTGCCGCAAGAACGGCTGCCTTGGTTTCGTAGGCATCGTTCATGGTCTCAATGAGGATCAGATCCACACCCGACTCCGCCGCAGCACGGACATTCTTTCCGTACAGCTCCACCGCACCCTCAAAGGAAAGCTCCCCGAGAGGCTCCAGCAGCTTTCCCGTGGGTCCCATGTCGTAGGCAACGTATTTTTTGCCCAAGCCCATCTGCTCCGCTTCCGCCGCTGCCTTTTTGGCACAGTCGATGCCGCCTCGAATCAGCTCGGCATAATTTTCAAATTTGTCGGCATTCACGCCGAAGGTGTTTGTCTTCACGATATCGCATCCCGCTTCAAAATACGCGCGGTGCAAGGCGATAATTCTCTCGGGATAGGTCAGATTCCATCCTTCGGGCGCTTCTCCGGAGGCAAGACCCATGGACTGCAGAAGAGTCCCCGTGCCGCCGTCAAAAAATACT
>JAZQUQ010000405.1:0-5595 GCA_045631365.1 Eubacteriales bacterium
ACGCTTTGCAACCTGACCAACCATACGTTCTCCGGTCTTGGAGAAAGCTACCACGGAAGGTGTGGTTCTTGCGCCCTCGGGATTGGGGATAACGGCAGGTTCGCCGCCTTCAAATACTGCTACGCAGGAGTTTGTTGTACCTAAATCTATACCAATGATCTTTCCCATAATTCTGTTCCTCCAAAATATATATATTATGATTATTGTTTACGAATTCAAATCGGCAGGGTCTCAGTTCGCAACCTTTACCATTGCGTAACGGATCACCTTTTCGCCGTGCATGTAGCCCACCTGAAGAACCTCGGCGATTTCGTTTTCACCGTAGCTCTCGTCTTCCACGTGGAACACCGCATTGTGGATTTCGGGATTGAACTGCTCTCCCGCTTCCCCGAACATCTTGATGTTCATCTTTTCAAGGGTTTCGGGAACCTTGCTGAGAATCAGCTCCACACCCTCGGCAAACTTTTCACGGTCGCCGTTCTGATATTTTTGTGCATACTGAAGATTGTCGATGATGGGGATAATTCCCTTCAGCGCATCGGACATGGCATCTCCGTAGACCGCATCCTTTTCCTTCTGGGAGCGCTTGCGGAAGTTGTCGTACTCGGCGGCGAGGCGCATGTACTTGTCGTTTGCTTCGTCCGCACGGGCTTTTTCCGCTTCCAGAGCCTTTGTGAGAGCTTCCAGCTCCGCCTTCAGCTTCTTTGCATCGGACTTTTTGTCCTTCTTCCCTTTTTCCTCTGTTTTTGCCTCGGATTCGGGAGCCTCCGCAGCCGCTGCATCCATCACTTCTTCGTTTTCCGCAGCCGCTGTGGGTTCCTTGTTCACTTCTGTGTTTGTCACGATGTTACTCCATTTTCTTTTGATCTATTCTTCCGCGGGAGGAGGGAGTTCCCCTCTCACCGCATCGCTTACTGCGTCAGTCATTCGGTCGATCATGGCGATCACGCGGGAATAATCCATTCGTGTGGGGCCGATGATGCCGATGGCACCTACGGGGACGCCGTTTTCGCGCACCGTTTTGAAGATCAGCGTGGAATTGTCCATAATCTTGACGAGATTTTCCCGTCCGATGTAGATCTGCACCTTTCCGCTGTCCTCCGTCCGTGCTTCTTCCGAGAGGATTTCCAGAAGGTCTTCCTTCCGCTCAAAGAGTGCCAGCATTTCCTTCAGGCGCTCCATGTCGTAATACTCGGGATAGGACAACAGTCGGTTGATCCCTTCAAAGGTGAGCTGTCCGCCGTCGAACACGCTGATGGTTTCGCATACCGCTTTGATCACGGGGGAGACCAGATATTCGTATTCCCCCATCATCCGCTCCATTTCCATCATCATGGGGAGGGTGATTTCGGTAGCGGTCACGTCGGCAGCCATGCGGTCCAGCACAATGGCAAGACGGGACGCCGCTTCGTTGGGAATACTGCGGTTGGACTTGATGTACTTGGTCTTGATGGCGTCGCCGATGACCATGATCAGCACAAGGGTCCGTTCATCCATCCGCATGATCTCATAACGGCTGACCGTAACTCTGACCTGTCTCGGCTTCAGCGCCAGTGCCGTATAGTTGGTCATACGGGACACCAGCTGAAGGGCGACCTGCAGGATATTGTCAAGCTCCGTCTGCTTGGATCGGAGCATTCTGCCAAGCTCTTCCACTTCCCGCTGGGTGAAATTGTATTTGTCAATGAGGGAGTCGACGTAAAACCGATACCCCGCTTCCGAGGGAATTCTTCCCGAAGAAGTATGGGGCTGCTCGAGGAACCCAAGCTCCTCCAACTCCGCCATTTCGTTGCGGATGGTAGCAGACGAATAGGCGATCTGCTTATTCTGGGTCAGGAATTTGCTTCCCACCGGCTCACCGTTTTCGATATGAGCATCCACAATGGCTTTCAGAATCAGTTTTTTTCGCTCACTCAGACCGTTTTTTTCATCATTCAACCCCTTCACCTCCTGTATCTGAGTTAATTTTACGAGGTTGACAAAACTTTACACGGTTGGGTTTTAGCACTAAACACCATCGAGTGCTAAACCTTGATTAAAATTTACCATTTTGACCGCCGTTTTTCAATAACAATATAAATCGTATTTGTTAATTATTCGTGAACGAGCGAATTTCCCCGCGGAAACGCCCTCCGCCCTGCTTGATCCAACACTTCTCCACACGACTGACCGACTGACTGTCTCTTCCTCCGACTGCCCCGCTTTTTCCGGGGAAAAATCCGCAGGGGTCAGTCATATCATTTCTTTTATTTTCTTTTCTTTTTCTTTTCTTTTCTTTTAGCACGTCATAACCCCCATTTTTCCGGGAATAACCCCCGTTTTTCCGGGAATAACCCTCATTTTTCCGGGAATTATTTTTTCAAGGCATCACTTAAAAAAGGGGTTTGTGCCGTTTTTTTCAAAAACAAGCCCCTTCTGTGCTTCCCGTGTTTTTCCCTTATCCGAAAAACGCCGAGCCGCAAGCGAATCACCACCTTGTCCGAACGAAGAAGTATAGCCCCTGCCATTGACCGCTGCGCCAAGAAGTGCATCATTCGCTTTATGCAATTGTTGCCCGATCCCAAGCGAACCCGTCTTGTCCGAACGAAGAAGGATAGCCCATGCCATTGCCCGCTGCGCCAAGAAGTGCATCATCCGCTTTATGAGATGGTTTGCCAATACTGTACCACAAAAATCCCCATCCGTCGTCCCCATTTTTTCCAAAACAAAAACGGCACCGCGCCTAAGCCGATACCGTTTTATCTTTATTTACTGTTTCATCCTACTCACGAGGGTTCCGTCTCGGGGATGTAGCCGAACCGATAGCCGCGGCCGCGTCTTGATTCGATCAAGGGTCGCGGGAGTTTTCGGCTTCCCTTTCGGTTGATTCCGCAGACGTGAGTCCGAATGCAGCTTTCGCTGACTTTTCCTTTGGTACAATACGCCGCAAGCTGTACGGCGGTACGATAGCAGTTTCCCGACAGAATCAGGCACCGCATCACGTAAAGCTCATGCTCCGTCAGATTCACGGGACTTCCGTACACGGTCAGACCGACGGAAGTCAGGTACACGCCCGGATAAAAGAACGCACACCCGCCAAAGAAGCTGTTGTATCGATTCAGATCAAACCGCCTGCGGATCACTTCCCGAATGGCGTCGAACAACTCTCCTGCGGTTTCCGCATTCACGGCGTTCTGAGCGGTATTGACGAAACCGCCGCCGTAAACAATGACGGGAACACCGTCCGTCGTCAGCTTTCTCACCTCGTCCGTCTGATCGGCAAAGGTGATTACGAGGCCCACGGGAAGGAGAGCGCCCACCGTTTCGGAATCGCAGACCGCACAAGGATACCCCGCATCAAAAACGAGATCACGAAGCGCCTCGGCACGACGGTGGGACAGCGAATCAAACACCACAATCATGAATCAGGAAATCAGACGGAATGAACCTTCATGGCAGGATCGCCGTTTTCCGCATCGAGACCGTACTTCTTTGCCTTGCGGAACTCGAAGAACTTTGTTGCAACCTGCTCGAACAGCGCGTAGGAGAGAACATCCTCTTCCTGCTCGTAGTAGGGCTGAATTGCCTCACGGAGAGAGTCCAGCTCGGGTTTGAGCTGATCGGCGGGACGGCAGGTGATGGGAGTATCATTGCCGATGATCTTCTTTCTGAAGTCAGCGGAGATCGGCACGGGTGTCTGACCGTAGTCGCCGCGGACAAGACCCTTGAATTCCTTGGAAACCAGCTTGTATCTTTCTCCTGCGATGACGTTGAGAACAGCCTGTGTACCAACGATCTGAGAAGAGGGAGTAACAAGGGGCGGGAAGCCTGCGTCTTCACGAACTCTCGGTACCTCTGCAAGAACCTCGGGAAGCTTTTCGCTCTTGCCCTGCTGCTTCAGCTGGGAAACCAGGTTGGAAAGCATACCGCCGGGTACCTGATAAAGAAGACAGTTTACGTCAACCTTCAGCATCTTGGGGTCAAGGAGACCGCTTGCCAGATACTTCTCGCGGAGAGGTGCGAAGTGGTTGCTGATCTTGTTGAGCTGTGCCATATCAAGACCGGTGTCGTATTCTGTGCCTGCGAGAGTAGCAACGATTGCTTCTGTGGGGGGCTGGGATGTACCGAGTGCCATGGGAGAGATGGCAGTGTCCACAACGTCCACGCCTGCTTCCACCGCCTTGAGGATCGCCATGGAAGCGATACCGGTGGTGTAGTGGGTATGAAGCTGAATCGGAATCTTTACGGTGGACTTCAGCATCTTTACAAGGTCATACGCCGCATAGGGGGTCAACAGACCGGACATATCCTTGATGCAGATGGAGTCCGCGCCCATTTCTTCCAGTTCCTTTGCGTACTTAGCGAAGGCTTCGTTGGAGTGAACGGGGCTGAGTGTATAGCTGATGGCAGCCTGAACGTGGCCGCCTTCCTTCTTGGTCGCATTAATTGCGGTCTTCAGATTTCTCGCGTCGTTAAGAGCGTCGAAGATTCTGAGGATATCGATACCGTTTGCAATGGACTTCTGAACGAAATATTCCACCACGTCGTCCGCATAGTGACGGTAGCCGAGAATGTTCTGTCCACGGAACAGCATCTGAAGCTTGGTGTTCTTCACTTCCGCTCTGATCTTGCGGAGTCTTTCCCACGGATCCTCGTTGAGGAAGCGGAGGCAGGAGTCGAATGTTGCACCGCCCCATGCTTCAAGAGAGTGGTAACCGACCTTATCCATCTCGCTGAGGATAGGGAGCATTTCCTCTGTTGTCATACGGGTGGCAATGAGAGACTGGTGAGAGTCACGAAGAACGGTTTCGGTAATCTTAACCTTTGCCATTTATATTCCTCCAAATAATGAACAGTTTATAATTTAGGGACTATGGGGATTCCATCTCCAAAACCCGTCAAAACTTTTAAACTATTATCGTATTAAATATATGTTGAAAGTTTTTGGGGGGATCCTAAGGGGGAGCTTTTTTCAAAAAGTCCCCCTTAGCCGTTCCCTGCCCATTTAAAATGATGTAGAAATTACAGCCAGATGCTCCAGTCGTAGGCAAGGAACACGCCCGCCGCTACGGCAGAACCGATAACACCTGCTACGTTGGGACCCATTGCGTGCATGAGGAGGAAGTTGGAGGGGTTCTCCTTCTGTCCGACCATCTGAGCAACGCGGGCTGCCATGGGAACCGCGGAAACGCCTGCAGAACCGATGAGGGGGTTGATCTTACCCTTGGTCAGCACGTACATGAGCTTACCGAAGAGGAGACCGCCCACGGTAGACAGGCAGAACGCGGTGAGACCGAGAAGAATGATCTTCAGCGTATCAAGAGCAAGGAAGCTTTCCGCACTGGCAGTTGCACCGACGGAAACGCCGAGGAAGATGGTAACGATGTTCATCAGCTCGTTCTGTGCGGTCTTGGAGAGACGGTCTGCCACACCGCTGACGTTCAGAAGGTTACCGAGCATGAGGAAGCCGACAAGAGGTGCCGCATCGGGAACGATGAGACATACGATCAGGGTTACCACGATGGGGAAAACCACCTTTTCCACCTGAGAAACGGAACGGAGAGTTGTCATCACAACGGCACGTTCCTTCTTGGTGGTCAGAAGCTTCATAAAGGG
>JAZQUQ010000406.1:0-4670 GCA_045631365.1 Eubacteriales bacterium
AGTCTACCGAAAGGGTCAGGGTGTTATCCGTCTCCGTTAGGTCGGTGACAAAGAGAATCAGCACGGCGCGCCCTTGGTAGTGGTACTTTTTCCCCTTCACGGAATAGCCGCCGATGGTTTCCTCTTTGTCGTATTCCTTGATCACGTCCTCGAAGGGGCATAATTCCCTGTGGGGAGTGGGGTCTTCTTCCTTCTCGGGGATTACGTCGGGAGCGACGGGCAGATGGAGGAATTTCACGTATTCACACCGAGCAATCGCTCCGCACAGGAAGAGAAGACAAAGAATCAATATGAGCTTTTTTTTCATAGGGATACCTCATTTGTCACCGTAGGTGACTACAATGCGTGAAATAGATTTACTTCAAGTGAAAACCTCACACAACTTTCACGCTAATCTCCAATATCGGGTAAAAGGTTTTTTGGGCAAATCACGGTCGGAGTGTTATGCCCTCTCACTGCTTCGCGGAGCTCTCCCATACGATCTTTGATCAAGGGAGCGCCTTAGCCGAGGCTTACTCCACGGATTCTGCCATTTTGATCAGCTCCTCCAAGGAGACGGAATCGTCGCGGCAGATCAGGCTGTAGAGATATTCGTCATCGTGCCATGTCAGGCTTCGACGACCCTTCACCTGTTCGCTGAAGAGGGCTTCGTATCCGTTGATCTCTATTTTTGTGTATTCCACCGTACTGCTGACGCCGATTTCATCCTTTGGCACGGGCCTTTGGGTGAAGGAATAGACGAAATCGTAGTGTCTGTCGTCCTCATACCGATAGTATTCGATATTGTATCGGTCGTAGTCCTTCCACAACACCTTCTCGAACAGTCCCTCGGGCTTGATGCCAAGGGATTTGTAGTCCTTGATATAGCGCGGCACGTTGGCGGTGGTTTCCAGATAAACGTAGGTATCGGCGCCGATGTCCTTGATGATAAAGCTCCAGATATCCCCTTGGAGGGAATCCACGCCGTTTGCCACCATGACGGACAGGCAGCTCACAAGGAGGAGGACGGCGGCGGTGTTTCGGAACACATCCACGCAAACCCGAAGAGCGGAGGTTTTACCGTGGGTTCGGATTCTGCGGAGGATGCGCTTTTCGGTTTTTTCGGGGATTTGGATCTCCGACACGTCCATGGAACAAAGAAAATCCGCTTCCATTTGAACAAGGGAGTCGGACGCGGTAAACAGGGCGTCATCAAACTCGGATTTCTTATCATTTTCTCTCACTCAACTCACCTCCTGCCAGTTCTTTCAGTTTCTTTTTCCCACGGTAAAGGCGGATACCCACCAAATCCGTTGAAATATGCAGCACCGCGGCGGCTTCCTTATAGGAATAGCCGAGGGCGTAGACCAAATGGATCACGTCACGGTATTCATCGGGGAGCATAACAAGATATTTTCGGATCAGCTCCGCGGTTTCCCTTCCGATGACGATTTCCTCCGTATCGGCTTCGGCATCGCGGATCTCCTCCAAGGGGCCGTTTTCGTCGGAATGCGGAAGGGGGCGGAAACGGTTCGCTCTCCGACGGTTCTTATTGTAGACGTTGATGGCGGCGTTCCGCGAATAGATCACGATCTGTGCTTCCACCACCGCCTTCCCGCGAGAGGTGAACTTGTCGATGTTTTCCATGATGCTGATCATCACGCTGTCAAGAACGTCCTCGGCGTCGTGGTGGTTCTTGACGATGGAAAGAGCGATCCCGTAGATATGCTTGCTGTATTGAAAATAAAGCTCTTCCGCAAAGCTCCGCTCCCTTTCGTCAAGGGTGTCAAGCAAAAGAAAAAACACCCAAACCACCTCCTTTACGTGGGGATAACGTGTAGTCGAAATTGTAGGGGATCTGCCCCACGACTGAGAAACCCTTGACTAATGGGACACACCATTTGTCATCGGCGTTGCCCTCGTGGGGATAACATGTAGCGAAATTGTAAGTGACCTGCCCCACGACCGAGAAACCCTTGACTAATTGGTCCAACCATTTGTCATCGGCTTTGCCGAACGGGTTTCTCCGGTGGGTAACTTAGATTTTTGTGGGGATATCGTATTGTCGAAATTGTGGGTGATCTGCCCCACGACAATTTGATTGAATGTAATGAAGCATGATAATATTGTAACATGAAGTCCCTGTTTTCGTCAAGGGGAGAGGGCGGGGTTGGTGGTCAACGGTCCCGTTTCCTTGTGCGGAGGTAGGCGATCGCTGTATAGACCACCACCAAACAGACAAAAAAGCCGATGCAGCTCACGACTTTGGTGAGGTTGACGTCAAAAGTATGGAGCGTATCTTCAAAACTGTCGGTATCATAGCGATAAAAATACTGAAGCAGCTTGTCTGGGTACGGCTTCAAATATTCCCCGTAACGGGGATCGATCCGAAAGCGAATTCTCGTATACACCGCCGAATTGAAAAGCACGTAACCGATGGAGACGATGGCGGCGGGGATTCCGCTGCGAAACAATGCACCGAGAAAATAGGTAAAGGCAATGTAAAAGAACATCCCCGGTAATGCGGTGAAAACGTAAATTCGCAGAATCCGCACGGTGGAATCGGTGAGGTAGGTCATCATATCCATGGAGGAGACCCCACCTCTTGTGAAGATGTACGTATGGAAATACGCAAAATCCACAAGCAAACCGAGGACGAAATGGAACATCGCCAAGGCTGCCAGTCTGCCGAGGAGGTAGTGTCTCGTTTTGATTCCCGCCGCCTTCTCGATTTCGTAGAAGTTGTCGCCGTAATCGCGGTTCAGCACCAGAACCGTCGTCACCGAAATGAGAAACGGCATGGTCAATCTCATCAGAAAATTTGCTGAATTTGCCATTTTCTTGATGTAGGTATTAAAGCCCACCACATACCGCGGATCGGTATCCAGCAAAAATTCCGTATGATCGGCGGAGGTATACCCGCCAAAGGAAGGCTGGGTGATCACATCAACGAGATCCAACACGATGATCATCAGCACCATCCAGAACGTGGGAGCTCGAACGATATTTTTTATGGTGTTCTTAAAGGTTGCAAAAAACATGGTTTCCTCCTGATCCATATGAAGAATTATTGCGGAAGCTGCGGCTCTTTGATATTTTCGACGGACGTTGGGAAGATCAAAGCAGTAAGCTCTCCTTTCAACTCTTCGGGCCATTCTGCCTTGGCTCTGTGTTCACGTTCAAAATAGATAAAGGGGTCTTGGGTCCATTCTTTTTGAAATCCTCCTGCTGCATGGGTGGGTCTGCCACAGTTGCTGATAAGATAGATTTCACCTGTATTATCGAACAGAACCAACAGCCCGTTTACGTACTTTCGCGGTACTTCTTCGGAAAACGTCATTCTGACCTTCCCCAAAATTGTGGGAATATTCACCATCACTCCCTCCGCAAAAGCCTTTTCCGCATCGGGCATAATCTTTTCTCTCAGCCCTTCAAACGTGTATGTGAGTTTATCCACAAGAAGTGCTGCCTTTTCCTCTTCATTGAGTTCAGTCAAAGTCAGATCGAGGGTGTAGGATGCATATTCACTCCCGGGCTGGAAAAGGAAGTAATTCGTATACCCCGCCATATATTGGTTAAAGGCCCGGGACTGAGTTTTGATCTTCTCTCCGTTTTCGTCGAGGTAGGTGATCTTCACCCTTGCCTTATAGTGTATCTCCGTTTCGTTTGTCACGGTCAAAAGCAACACATCCCCTTGAGAATAGCCTGTATATTGATCATTGAAGCTGTTCCCTTTGTAGTAGTATTTCTTCCCGTAGATGGTAAAGCCTTGCTGGGAGTCGTCCTGGTCGTAGTCTTTGCTTACATCATCCGTTGGTGCCGACGGTTCCGATTGAGTTGTTTCATTGCTATTTGATGCTTCATGGGGAGCATCCTTGTCGCAGCTAATCATAGTGCCGCAGGTAAAGAGCATAGCAAGTAAGAAAGCAGTCAATTTTTTCATAGTAGTAGTTCCTTTCATTTTTTACCGATCCCGCTTCCGTGTACGGAGGTAGGCGATTGCGGAATAAATCACAACAAAACCACCGAGAATACCGACACAGATCCACGCTTTGGTGAGATTCGTGTCAAGCATTTTCAGCATTCCCTCAAACTCCTCCGTATCGTAGGAATAAAAGTATTCACCCAGCTTGTTTGGCAGAGGTACCAAATAGTCCAAAATCAGCGGATTCAAGCGGAAGCGGAGCGTGGTATGCATCACGGAATTCAAAACCACGTATCCGACGGAGACAACGGCGGCTGCGATTCCGTTTCGGAACAACGCCCCGATGCAGTAGGTGAAGGCAATGTAAAAAAGAATGCACGGCACCCCTGTGACGAAAAAGACTCTCAGAATCCGCACCGTTGAGTCGGTGAAATAGGTGACGAGATCCAGCGATGGCACGCCGCCTTTTATGAAGATGAACGTGTGAAAATTCGTCAAGGAAGCAACGGCGCCAAGAACGGTGAGAAGGGTTGCCAAGACGGTCAATCTTCCGAGGAGGTAACGGCTCGGCTTGATCCCCGCCGCTTTTTCGATTTCGTAGTAGTTGTCGCCGTAGTCCCGATTCAGCACAAGAACAGTTGTCACAGCCGTAATAAACGGCATGGTTTCAAGCATCACGGAACGGGCGATGTTAAATGTTTTCTTTAAATACAGGCCGTATCCCACCACGAAACGAGGGTCTGTGTCATAGATCACTTCCTTCAGA
>JAZQUQ010000407.1:0-1909 GCA_045631365.1 Eubacteriales bacterium
GTCTTCCTAAGCCCGCTTGGCCTCCGACTTGGCCAGACGTCGTTCAACTGCCAATACAGCGCGCCCATACATCTTCCGCGGTTTCGTCTGTAATGCTCTACACGGTATCTGATGGACTCCGCTTGCAAAAGCTGGGAGGCATAGATCAAGTGCTCAAGGCTGTGGGGATAGGGGAAGCTTCGGGAGAGATAGGTTACGATCAGCTCGTTTCCGTTACTGCTTCGCTGATGCATTTCCATAATGCGGGACTGGAAATTCCGATCTTTTTCCTCTGTAAAGCTGTTGACGGTTTTGATGCTTGGCAGAGATTGGAATCCAAATTCGCTGACGTAGCGGAAGAATTTTCCGCGACAGAGCAGGTAATCCGCTTCCCAATCGTGGCAGTCTCCGCAGGCTTCTCCGCTGGGATCGCGGAATCCGCCACCCGATGTGGGGGAGGAGGGAATATAGGCAAGCTCGGGGGCTACTTCGCTTACGATACGAGGAAAGTCCTTTTCAAACATATTGGAGTAGATCTCGGCAAGATGCTCGCGGTCGGCTCTGCCCGCCAAGGTCACGTAGTCGTGGAAGTGCCATTCGATCTCGTTGTTTCCGCAGATCAGACCCATGCAGGCGTGGTGACGGATGCGGGAAAGATTCTGCTTGATCTCGGTCTCAATGCTCTTTTTCATCTTTTCGTCGGGGTCATAGAGCGAGCAGGCAAACATCAGGTCGAAGAATACCACAAGTCCCAGCTCGTCGCAGAGGTTGAAAAAGAAATCATCGGGATAATAGCCACCGCCCCAAACGCGGATGCAGTTGAAATGACACTCCTTGCAGTGTGTCAGGAGCTTTCTTGTGCGATCTTCTGTAACGCGCGAAAGAATATTGTCCTCGGGAACGTAGTCGGCACCCATAGCAAATATATCCACGCCGTTGATCTCATGGTAAAAACTCTCTCCGTACCCGTCGGCTTTGCGTACCAAGCGCATCTCGCGCAGACCGATGCGAAGACTTCTTTCGTCTGCGGTTGCACCGTTTTGCTTCAGCATGACGGAGACGGTGTAAAGAGGCTGTTCGCCCAATCCGTTGGGCCACCAAAGTTTCGGGTCTTCCACCTCGGTTTCCTTGTTGGGGAGAAGCACGGTCACGCTTCCGTCGGGGGCGGTGAGCGTGATTTCAAGATCGCCCGCACCGTCGGTCTCCACCTTGGGGGTCAGATAGACCTTTCCGTTGCAGTGGCGTTGCAGAATGTGAAGGTCAGTGATCTCCGCGCTGTCCTTTTCCAAAAGATAGACACCTCTCCAGATGCCCGCATCGGGAAGACGGGGGCCCCAATCCCAGCCCATCATGCTGTGCGCCTTGCGGACGTGGGGATAGCCCGCCATGCAATCGTAAGCGCCGAACAGGGGAGCGGTGGCGTTCTGCTCCTTGATGTATTTATTTACGGAACGACATATTACCGTCAGGCGGTTTTCGCCCGTTTTCAGCGCGTGGGATGCGGGGATCCTGTATTTGACGTGCATATTTTCGGTGTCTGCCAGTTTGATTCCGTTGAGGTAAACGGTGCAGAGCGTGTCAAGTCCCTCGAATACAAGAAATGCGGGGGAGGGGGAGGGAGAATAGTCGAAGACACGCTCAAAGGTGTAATCGTGATCGCACAGCGCAGTATAGATGAGCTCGTTATCCCGATAATAAGGGTCGGGCAGTAGCTTGTTGTCCAAATGCAAAAAGGAATAGACCGAGCCGGGGACATTTCCGTCCACCGCGTATCCGTTGCCCGTCATTTTCCATGTTCCGCAGAGATCGTATCTTTTCATAGAATTTTCTGCCTTTCGATAATCTTGTTAAAAATTTATGCTATCGGCAACGCACCAATAGCATAAATTCGTTTGTAACTATTCAGCCACTCTTCAAATTTTGATTTGTC
>JAZQUQ010000408.1:0-2939 GCA_045631365.1 Eubacteriales bacterium
GTCTTCCTAAGCCCGCTTGGCCTCCGACTTGAACGCCCCTTCTCCGAGACCTCTTCCCCTGTGGTTCCGCAGTCTTGGGACTGCTGCTTTAGCTGGAATTGTTAGATATCCACCGACACCGCATGCAGTTGAAGTTATAGCTTGATATAGGGCTAACCGCCGAAAAAAAGGGGGGAGTCTTTTTTTGTTGGGATGAGGTTTTCCTTTTATTTCAACAAGCCAAACTGCACCCTTTTGCCCCCCGCGGCAGCCAATATCAAGTTGTAAATACAACAAAACACCGTGTCGGTACGATCGCTCTCCCCTAAAGATGCAGCAGCCGTCCCAAGACGGCGTAACAAAGGGTGGTGGATAACTAAGGAGGAGGGTGTACCCCCCTCCTTAGTTTGACTTTTCTTTTTGCGAGACTTTTTCTTTTTTCAACAAAAAGAAAAAGGCGACAGGAAATTTATGTTTGCTATAAATCTATAGTCCACCACATGGTAACGGTGAAAAAACAATCCCCCCACCACATTTTTCAAAGAAAATCCCCCAACCCGATTGAAAAATCCCGCGGTGTATTGTATAATAATAAGGTATCATTAATTTTATACCCGAAAGGAACAGAACCGCCCTTGCGGCGTTACATAGGATAACATTATGCGAATTGTAGTAAAGGTCGGAACCACAACCCTCGCTCATAAGACGGGACACCTCAATATCCGTCATATGGAGGAGCTTTGCAAGGTTCTCAGCGATATCAAAAATGCGGGGGATGAGGTGATTCTTGTTTCCTCCGGTGCCATCGGTATGGGTATGGGCAAGCTCCAGCTCCGCGAAAGACCCAAGACCCTCCCCGGAAAGCAGGCGTGTGCTGCGGTTGGTCAGTGCGAGCTGATGTATACCTACGACAAGTGCTTCTCCGAATATAACCACACCATCGCACAGATTCTTCTCACCGGCGGCGATATCAACGATCCCGTCCGCAGACAGAATTTCATCAATACCATGGAGCATCTTCTGGAAATGCAGGTTCTCCCCATCATCAACGAAAACGATACCGTCAGCACCGACGAAATCGTCATCGGCGATAACGATACCCTTGCTGCTATTGTGGCGACCGCGGCAGATGCGGATCTCCTGATCCTCCTCTCCGACATCGACGGACTGTACAGCGCAGATCCCCGCAAGGATAAGAATGCGGTTCTTATCGAAAAGGTGACCGAGCTGACCCCCGAGATCATGGCGCTGGGCGGCGGAAGTGCTTCCGGTATGGGTACGGGCGGTATGGCGACTAAGCTGAACGCCGCAAAGATCGCAACGGAAGCGGGCTGTGATATGGTTATCGCAAACGGAAGCAAGCCCTCCATCCTCTATAACATTATGGACGGAGAATCCGTGGGTACCAGATTCGTAAGCGGAAAGTAATGGGAAACGGGGTTAAATGCTATGACAACACTTGAAATTATGAAGGCGGCGAAAAATGCCGCAGGCAGTATCGCTGCTGCTTCTTCCGAACTGAAAAACAAAGCACTCTACGCCATCGCCGACAGCCTTGTTGCGGCAACGGATGAGATTCTCGCCGCCAATGCTGTTGACGTTGCCAATGCGGAAGGCAGAATCACCAAGGTAATGGTGGATCGCCTGATGCTGAACGAGAAGCGGATTGCGGCAATGGCAGATGGCATCCGTGAAGTGGCTGCTCTCCCCGATCCCACCTGGAAGGTGCTTGAAACCGTCACCCGTGATAACGGAATGCGGATCGAAAAGACGGCGGTTCCCCTCGGCGTTATCGCCATCATCTACGAAAGCCGTCCCAACGTAACATCCGATGCGGCGGCACTCTGCCTCAAGAGCGGAAACGCCTGCATCCTCCGCAGCGGAAAGGATGCTTACGGCTCGGCTGCGGCAATCGTTGCTGCCATGCGCCGTCCCCTTGCGGAACTTGGACTCAGCGAGGATATCATCGGCCTTGTTTCCGACACCTCCCACGAAAGCTCCTATGAGCTGATGCGCGGAGTGGGATATATCGATCTTTTGATTCCCCGCGGAGGCAAAAATCTGATCAAAGCCTGCACCGAAAACGCCAAGGTTGCCTGCATTGAGACGGGTACCGGCATCTGCCACATCTACGTGGACGAATCGGCGGATTTTGATACCGCTTTGAACATCATTGAGAACGCAAAAACCAGCCGTCCTTCCGTCTGCAATGCGGCGGAGGTTTGCGTGGTTCATGAGAAGATTGCGTCAGAATTTCTCCCCCTTTTGAAGAAGCGTTTGGTGGACGATCGTGCGGCAAAGGGGCTGATTCCCGTAGAGCTTCGCCTCGACGAGACAGCGTCCAAGGTGATTGACGGAACCGCGGCAGGGGAGAACGATTTCGATACGGAATTCCTCGACTACATCATGGGCGTGAAGTGCGTTTCCTCCGTGGAGGAAGCCATCGCGCACATTTCCGCACACTCCACCCACCATAGTGAATCGATTATCTCCAAAAATGAGGACAACTGTGAGAAATTCATCCGCTCCATTGATAGTGCGGCGGTTTATGTGAACGTATCCACCCGCTTTACTGACGGCGGAGAGTTCGGTCTCGGCTGTGAAATGGGCATTTCTACCCAGAAGCTCCACGCAAGGGGACCCATGGGTCTTGCGGAGCTGTGTACCTACAAATACGTGGTTCGCGGAAACGGACAGATCCGATAAGGGATGAGGTTGGAAATTATGAAATATAAGATAGGATTTATCGGAATCGGCAATATGGGCGGCGCCCTCCTTCGTGCAGTCTGCGGAAAGATCAGCGGCACGGAAATTGCCGTCAGCGATATGGATGAAAAGAAAACAGCGGAAGCTTCTGCCGAATTCGGCTGTGCGGTGTGTTCTACTGCGGAAATTGCGGCAGAGGCGGAGTATCTCTTCCTCGGCGTGAAGCCTCAGGTGATGGGTGCCATGCTTTCGGG
>JAZQUQ010000409.1:0-15992 GCA_045631365.1 Eubacteriales bacterium
CAACTCCTTGGCTCACAGAACGACATGGCTACGATCCGACTTGCATCTGCGGTCAGGTCAGCGGAACGGGTAACAACGATGATGATCGGAACGGCAAGAACTGCCACCAGCATCAGAAGACCTTGGAAGAAGTCGGTCCAGCATACAGCCTTATATCCGCCGAGGAAGGTGTAGATGATCAGGATGACTGCGAAGATCAGCATGGCAACGCTTTCCTGAATGTTGGGGAACAGGGAAGTGAACACCTTTGTACCCGCAACGAAGGCGGAAGCAACGTATACGGTGAAGCATACGAGGAACACAACCGCGCAGATGATCTGCAGAGCCTTGCTCTTGGTTGCGAAACGGTTGGTAAGATACTGGGGAAGGGTGATGGAGTCACCGGCAGCCTCGGAGAAGCGGCGGAGTCTCCGTGCGATAAGGATCCAGTTGAGGGCTGTACCGAGAGCAAGACCGATTCCGATCCATGCTTCGCCGAGACCGAAAGCGAGAATACTTCCGGGCAGACCCATCAGAAGCCATGCACTCATGTCGGATGCCTGAGCGCTCATTGCGGTTACCCAGGGACCCATGGACTTTCCTCCGAGGAAGTAGTCCTTGTCAGAGGTGCTCTTGCTCTTGAAGAAGAAGGCGGCACCGATGCCGAGCATTGCGGCAAAATAAAAGATTAAAACGATTAATTCCCAATTCATGGGGGATACCTCTCTTTCGAAACAAATTTGCATTATTATACCACAAAAGAAAAGTTTATGCAATAGTTTTCAAGGAAAAAATGAAAAAATATGTGGAAAAATGTGTATAAATTTTATAAAATGACGTGTTTTCGGGGAAAGGAGGGGAGAACATAAAGTGTTCATAAAAAATTGACATTCAAAAGTTGAACGGGATGGAATCCTGTAGTAAAATGTAGACATCATCAATTTTTACGGAGGATCCCCTTTTGAAACTTACGCCCCCTGAAGTAAATTATTTGGAGCTTCGCCCGAAAAATTTGCTTTCCGAACGCTTCAGACATTTGCTATTGCTGATCTGGTGGCCCATTTACGGTATCCTGTTCGGTTTGACGGACAGCGATACCTTTACGGACCTCGACGCTTATACCCCCGTGGAGTGTGCGCTGGACGGGTATATTCCTTTTGAGGAAATTTTCGTTTTTCCGTATATGTTCTGGTTTGCTTACCTTGTGCTGATGCACGTGTACAATCTGTTTTACGATATCCGCGGCTTCAAGCAGCTGATGTGGTTTGTCATGATTACATACACCGTCACCTTGGTGATCTACTGGATTTTCCCCACCAAGCAGGAGCTTCGTCCCGATACCTTTGCCCGAGATAATTTCCTTGTGGATTTCATGAAGGATTTTTATGCGTACGATACGCCCCGAAACGTATGCCCCTCCATTCACGTGCTGGGTGCCGTGGCGGTGGGCGTTGCGGGATGTCATTCCTCCCGCCTCCGTTCCGTGTGGTGGAAGCTTGCTTTTATCGTGACCACCGTTCTCATCTGCCTTTCCACGGTGTTCCTGAAGCAGCACTCAGTGGTGGACGTGATCACCGCCATTCCCCTTTGCGTAATCGCATACGTGATCTGCTATCGGAAGGATGCGTTTCTTCCCAAGAAAAAATTGAAAGCACAGGCTGCGGTATAACAGAATATGAAGAAAGAAATCGTTCCGCTGATTATCGGCTGGTATCAACAAAACAGGAAAGACCTCCCGTGGAGAAGGGACACGAACCCTTATTCCGTTTGGATTTCCGAAATCATGCTGCAGCAGACACGAATTGAAGCGGTGATTCCATATTATCACCGCTTTCTTTGTGAACTGCCGGATGTCTACGCTCTTGCGGCTTGTGATGACGATCGTTTGATGAAGCTGTGGGAGGGACTGGGGTATTACAGCCGCGCCCGAAATCTGAAAAAAGCGGCGGAAAAGATTGTGACGGAATACGGGGGCGAGATGCCGAAAACCGCGCCCGAGCTTCGGCAGCTTCCCGGGATCGGCGAATATACTGCCGGCGCCATCGCTTCCATCGCCTTCGGACAGCCCGAGCCTGCGGTGGACGGAAACGTGCTCCGCGTAATCAGCCGCGTCACGGCATCGGATGCCGACATTGCACTGCAGGTGACCAAACGTGCCGTTGCGGAAGACCTTCGTGCGGTCTATCCCACGGGGAAGGATGCGGGGATGTTGACGGAAGGGTTGATGGAGCTTGGGGAGACGGTGTGTCTGCCGAACGGTGCTCCCCTTTGCGAGAGCTGTCCCCTCCGTGAAAAATGCATTGCGGCGACTGCTGGTACTGTGGATCGGTATCCCGTGAAAAGCGGGAAAAAGGAACGCAGAACGGAGCAAAAAACGGTGTTCCTGATCCGACAGGAGTCGGACGGTGCTGTCGTCCTTCGGAGACGACCGAAATCGGGGCTCCTTGCGGGAATGTGGGAGTTCCCCAATACGGAAGGGCATCTGAGCGAAGGGGCAGGGGCAGACAAATGGGACGAGATGGGCTTTTCCGTGTCTTCCGTCCGACCGATCGGGACAGCCCGACATATTTTTTCTCATGTGGAATGGGATATGGTGGGGTATGAGGTCGTTGTAAGAAGCTGCCCGAGGGGAACGGTTCTTGTGTCTGCGGAGGCACTTCGGGAAGACTACGCAGTCCCCACCGCGTTCCGATTTGTGCTTGAGGAAATAAACGAATAAGAGTCTCTTGCAAGTAAGAAATTTTGGGGGAGGAAAACTTTTTGAAAAAAGTTTTCCTCCCCCAAGCCCCCCACTTTTCAAAAACTTTGAAAAAACGGGAAAAAGATAGTAAAAACCAATATTGTTGAACAATATCTCTGTTGCAAAACCAATTTTTTAAAGATTTTTGAAAAGAGGGTTGTGGGAGAATTTCGGCAGAGCCGAAATTCTCAAGTGCGACATCCCCTTCAGAGTAGGACAGCCCCCTGCTTAGTTCAGATGGATTATTCCTTGACGGTTTCCGCTTCGGGAGCGTTCTTCTTTACGCTTTCGATTCCGTTGAGGCAGCTATCCTTCTTTACATAGCCCTCGGAGGTAGCGATTACTTCGCCGTTGCGTGCCTTCAGACGGAAGCGGTATTCGCCTGCGTTGTCCTGATACAGCTCGAACTTGGGGTGCTTTACTTCAACAACTTCTTCCGCTGTCATGTCTTGAATGTCACCCACGCAGCACTTCTTAACGCTTTCGATGCCGTTGAGACAAGCAGCCTCTGTGGTGTAAACCTCAGATGTGGCAATAACCTGACCGTTGGTTGCCTTCAGATCAAACTTGATGCCGGTTGCGGTCTCTCTTACAACAAACTTTCCCATGATTTTTCTCCTTTTTTGTATAAAATTGTGTTAATTGCAGATTTATGATACCATAAATCGTGAGAAATGTCAATAAGTCATGGGTGAATTTTAAAAAAAACTCCCGTGTTCGAGGAGAACCATAAGACAGGAGGAAAAATGGAACGGACTGTACGACTCGGACAAAATGAAATTCGGTATACACTCACGAGAAAAAGTGTGAAGAACATCAACCTCCGTGTAAGAACGGACGGTACGGTGGCGGTTTCGGCAAACCGAAGGGTTCCTGCGGAATCCATTGATGCCTTTGTGGTCCGGAACGGGGAGAAAATCCTTTCCGCCCTCGCCCGTTTCAAGGAGCTGTCTGAACAAGCCGCACAGGAACGGGAATACCCGAGGGAGGAGGCCCTTGCCGTGTTTACGTCGGTTCTTCGGCAGATGTATCCCCCGTTTGAAGGGCTTGGGGTACCCTTCCCGAAGCTGAAAATCCGCAAAATGAAGACGAGGTGGGGCTCCTGCATTCCTTCGAAAAAAGTGATTACGCTGAACACGCGGCTGATGAACTACTCCCGCCGCTGTATCGAGTATGTGACGGTCCACGAGCTGTGCCATTTTCTTGAACCCAACCACTCCTCTCGCTTTTACAAAAGGATGACGGAGATCATGCCCGATTGGAGGGAGCGAAAAGAGGAGCTGAAAAAAGCGTTCCCCTCCGCGGAGGAAGCTTGAACGGGAACACACCGTCTGTGATGCTTTCAAGTCCGACGAAAAGGGGAACGGTTTTTATGATTTTTTGCTGTTTTTCTTTCTTTTTGGGGAAACCTTGATTTCGTTGACCGATGCGGTCTCCGTCCCGAATGAAGCTTGTCTCTTATTTACGTCGTTGCCGATGATGCGGTACAGCGCCGCTGCAAGAGGAACGCCAAGGAGCATCCCGCCGACCCCCATAATTCCGCCGCCGATGGTTACGGCTGTGAGAACCCAGATACCGGGCAGACCGATGGAGGAGCCAACCACCTTGGGGTAGATGATATTGCCTTCCAGCTGCTGGAGAATGACGAGGAAAATGAGGAAGATCAATGCTTTCATGGGATTCACGGTCATGATCATGAACGCACCCACCCCTGCACCGATGTAGGCACCCGCAACGGGAATCAGGGCAGTAAACGCAATCAGAGCACCGATCATGGCGGCATAGGGGAGCCTCAGAAGAGACATGCCGATGGTACAAAGAGCACCGAGAATCACAGCCTCCAGGCACTGTCCTACAATAAAATTGTGGAAGGATTCGTCGAAAATCCGAAGGGCGTATTTGATTCTTTTGTACCAGATTTGGGGAAGATACCGTCCCATAATGCGGTCGAACTGGCGGGAGAGGGTGTCCTTGGAGCAGAGGAGATAGATGGCGAAAATAATGGCAAGGACAGCAGTGACAATTCCCGAGAAAACGGAAAGAACGGTTTTGAATACAGTATCCACCACGCTGCTGACCCCTGTGGTGAGGACGTTCAGCATCTGCCCGATACGGGATTTCCAGTCGATGCTGTCAAGAATTTCAAAAATATCTTCGGGGAGAATATCGAGACTTTCGATGTAAGCGACGGCTTTCTCCATTGCTTTCGGCACTTCATTCACAAGGAGCATGACGCAGTCCATTAGCTGGGGAAGGACGAGGCGTATAATCAGCGCTGTGATACCGATCATGGAGAGGATGGCAGCAAACAGCGACACGGGGCGGCGTAAGGTGACAAGCACTTTCTTTTGGCTGCGGGGGAACCAATGCCGTTCAAACCAACTCATAAGAATGTTGACGGGATAAGCAATCACACAGCCCACAAGAAGGGGAAGGGCAGCGGTGAAAACAGTCCCCGCAAGGTCGAGAAAATCCGCCCAATGACGGATGGCAAGGAACAGGAGGAATCCTGCGATTCCGATTTTGATAAGCGATCCTTTTTCGATTTTCATAAGAATCTTTCCTTTATATTATACTGACTTTTTTACATTATACCAGATATGTATGGAAAATCCAAGATTCATTTTTTAATAAACTGTCAAAAAAGTTCGTAAGCACTTGATGAACCACTAAACCTATGGTATAATAGGGTTGTTATTTTATCAGAGAAAAATCATTTTCTGTTACGGAGGTGTGAATATGCTTGTTTCAACAAAAGGAAGATACGCTCTTCGGGTGATGATCGACCTTTCCGATCATTGCACGGGAGAATACGTGACGCTGAAGGACATTGCCGACAGACAGGGCATTTCCGAGAAGTATTTGGAAAGTATTATCGTGGTTTTGTCCAAGGCGGGTCTCCTTGAGGGCTTGCGAGGAAAGGGCGGCGGATACCGACTGAGCCGAAAGCCGGAGGAATATTCCGTAGGCGAAATCCTTCGTTTGGTGGAGAATACCATGGCAACCGTATCCTGCCTCGACTGCGGCTCCAACGGCTGCGACCGTTCCGAGGAATGCAGAACTCTGTCGGTTTGGCAGAATCTGCAGACAAGGATCGACGAGTATCTGGACAGCGTAACGCTGGCAGATCTTTGATCCTTCGCGGAAAGGGTCAAATTCTTCCGTACATCGCCATGGTGAATCGCTCAATGGCTCTTTTTCGGAGTCGGTAAACATTGCTTTTCTCCATGATGCACTCCGCCATGATGTCATCAACGGGACGCTCCCCTTGGCGGATAAAGAAATTGTCTAGAAAATAAAGGTCCTCGTCGGTCATCATTTTTAAGGCTTGCTCAACAGATGAGATCATGCGTTCTGTTTGCCTCAGCTGATCCGCCAGGTCCTCATCTTCCTGAACTGAAAGAATTTCTCTCATGCACAGTACGGAATTGCGGTAATAATTCAGATTTTTTAATAATTCTGCCCCTTTTTTTGTCCATGTATTGCTGCTCAATGTTATGTCCTTTCTGAAGTTGTACGGGATTGCGATTGTTTATGTCTCAACAAAAGAAACGGATGTTCTTTTTCTGACAGCATTATAGCACACCGTCTGCAGAATGTCAAGAGATTTTGTGAACAATTGTTCTGTTTTGTTCGAGAATCTTTTTCTCTCAAGGATCGAGTGCTTTTCTGTGACAAAAAATGAGGTTTTAAAGCAAAAAAATTTCTTCGAAATTAGAAAGACGTGGTCATACAAATGAAATATAACTATCATACCCATACAGCCAAGTGCCGACACGCATCGGGAACCGAACGGGAATATGTGGAACGAGCCATTGCCGCAGGGATGAAGGTGCTGGGTTTTTCCGATCATGTACCCTATCCCTTTGAAGGGGATTATTACTCCTCCTTCCGCATGTTTGTGGAGCAGACCGAGGAATATGCCTCTACCGTTTGTGCACTCCGGGACGAATATAAGGATCAGATCGAGATCAAAATCGGTTATGAGGCGGAATATTATCCCCTGATGTTCGACAAAATGCTCCGCTTGATCACACAGTACCCCTGCGATTACCTTCTTCTCGGTCAGCATTTTATTGAGAACGAGATGACGGGAAAATACAGCGGTTCCCCCACAGAGAACCCGAATAATCTGAAGCAGTACGTGGACGAAATCTGCGAGGCTATGGGGACGGGGCTCTTTACCTACGTAGCACACCCCGATCTTCTGAACTTCTGCGGAGAACAAAAGGTGTTTGACCGCGAATACAGCCGTTTGATCGGCCGTGCGGTAGATCTGAACATTCCCTTAGAGATCAATCTGTTGGGAATTCAGGGAGGAAGACATTATCCGAAGGAACGATTCTTTGAGCTTTGCGGAGAAATGGGGGCATCGGTCTGCATCGGCAGCGACGCTCACTCGGCTGACGTGGTCTACCACGAGGAATCCTTCCGTAAGGCACTTGCCATCGCCGAAAAATATCATCTGAATTGGATTGAAAACCCCACCCTTCGTCCCATCAAGTAAGATTTGACAGAAAGTATATTTTAGGATATTATTATGATACTGAAAAACGAACAATTGCCCGGAGAGGCAGAAACCGTCCTTCGAGAAGGAGAAAAAAAGGTAAAACTGGTCATCGCATCCTCTCATTCCATCCCCAAGGTGGGAAAGCTTTCCCTGTTCCAGAATGCGTTCCCCGAAAACGAGAACGAAGAAGAGTCCGTATCCGAGCCGCCTTTCCGCACCATGGCTGAAATGCAGTCCGAAAAGCAGGCACAAATGATGTTTGATACGGACCCGAAGGAAGAACGGCTGGTCAGCGAGGATATGGCGTCCGACGAAGCTGACGAAGGGGAAGAAAGAGAAGTAACCTTCGAGATCCCCATGGGAGAAGGGGAGGACGCGGAAGCGCAGCTGTACCGTATGCTCGAATCCCTCCTTGACGAAAAAAAAGCACAGCAGGAGGAAGAACCCGATCGGTACGTCTTCCGCTGTGACGGAGTGATGAGCATCCGGAACGGCACCATTGTTATCCGCTATGAAGAAGACGACGCCAACGGAATGGGCGGTACAAGATCGGAGATTGTCCTCAGCGAGAAGAAAAAGAACATGGTCAGCATCGTCCGCACAGGTGCTGTGGCAAATACCTTGGTCTGCGAAAAGGGAAGACGGCATATCTCCGCATATAAGACTCCCGTGATGCCCTTCCAGATCTGTGTATTCGCAAAGGAGTGCGAGCAGAACGTCACCTTCGAATCCGGCGGAACCATCTTCATGAACTACTACGTGGAGCTCCGCGGCACGGAAATGCAGCACACCAAAATGCGAATCACCGTAAAACCGGAGTGACAATTGGGGGAAGCGTTAGGGGGGACTTTTTGAAAAAAAGTCCCCCCTAAGACCCCTTCAAAAACCTTTATACTGTAACACCAAAAGAGATTTCTCTTGAAGAGCAATCCCAATTTTAAAGCTTTTTGAAAGGGGGGCGGGGAAAAGCTTTTTCTCGAAAAAGTTTTCCCCGCGTAAATATGGTTTTGTCAGAACGAAGCGCCGCCGCCGAGGTCCCATTCGATCTTCAGGAGGCGGTTGTATTTTTCGGTCCGTTCGCCGCGGCAGGGTGCACCTGTTTTGATGAAGCCTGCGTTCAGGGCGACGGCAAGGTCTGCGATGGTGGTGTCTCCCGTTTCGCCGGAACGGTGGGAGATGATGGTCTTGTAGCCGTGGGCTTTGGCGGTGCGGACTACGTCGATGGTCTCGGTGAGGGTGCCGATCTGGTTGGGCTTTACCAGAATGGCGTTGCCGCACTTGTTTTCGATGCCTTCCTTCAGCTTTTTCGGGTTGGTGACGAAATAGTCGTCCCCTACCAGCATCATGCGGTCACGGAGCTTTGCGGTCATCTTCTTCCAGCCGTCGTGGTCGTCTTCCCCAAGCCCGTCTTCGATGGAGATGATGGGGTATTTTTTCGTCAGATTGTCCCAGAAATCAATGATTTCGTCGGTTTTGTAGGAAGCACCGCTTTTGGGCATGAGATATCCGTCCCCCTTTGCCCATTCGCTGGCAGCAGCATCAAGGGCGATTTTTACCCGATCCGTATCGTAGCCCGCCTCCCTGATGGCACGGATGATGTAATCCAACGCTTCGTCTGCTCCGTTCAGGTCAGGGGCAAATCCGCCTTCATCGCCTACACCGGTGTTCTTGCCGTCCTTTTTCAGAATGGCGCCTAACTTGTGGTAAATCTCCACCCCCGCCCGAAGTGCCTCGCTGAAGGTGCCGAAGCCCATGGGCATGATCATGAATTCCTGAATGTCGATGTTGTTTGACGCGTGGGCACCGCCGTTCAGAATATTCATCATGGGTACGGGGAGAACGGTACCCGAAACGCCGCCCAGATAGCGGTACAGGGGCATGTCCGCATACTTGGCTCCTGCCCGCGCCGCCGCAATGGAGACCGCAAGCATGGCGTTGGCACCCAGCCGCTTCTTGTTTTCCGTGTCATCCAGGTGAATAAGGCGGCAGTCTACGGCACTTTGAATGCATTTCATCCCCGCAAGCTCGTTGTTGATGGCGCCGCGGATGTTTTCTACCGCTTTCAGTACTCCTTTGCCTCTGTATCGCTTTTCGTCTCCGTCACGAAGCTCGTGTGCCTCGTACTTTCCCGTGGATGCACCTGAGGGAACCATGGCACAGCCGAAGGAACCGTCCTCCAGAGAAACGATGGCTTCCACCGTGGGATTTCCTCTGGAATCGAGAACCTCACGGGCAGTAACGTAGCGGATTCTGTTTTCAAACATCATAGTTTTTACTCCTTTGTGTGATTCTTACATGGAATATTGTTCCCATGGCGGAAGGGTTTATTCTGTCGGGATGGAAAAAATGGTATTGACAAATCCGAGACGGTATAGTATAATAATAAAGGTTTCATGCTGGTGTAGCACAGTGGCAGTGCAGCTGATTCGTAATCAGCAGGTCGAGGGTTCAATCCCCTCCACCAGCTTTTTTCTTTTGCCGAAAATCCGTCGTGGTTGAAACGGACGGTTTTCTTCAAATGCCGAATATGTACAGGGGAGCTTTTTCGAAGGCTCCCCCGTTTTCGTTTGGATATTCTCGGGTTCATTGGGAACGTGGAAATCCATCAGCGTTTTTCTTTACCCAAGGAGAGTGCGGTGTCGTACAGCATGACCAGTGCCGAGCTGATGAGGATACCCCCAACAATGTCGGTAACCCAGTGGACACCCGAAATCATCCGCCCCGTCACCATAAAAAGAATGAATGCAAGGATCGCCATGATGATAACCTGTCGGAGCGGAGTGTGTTTGATGCGGGAGTTGAACTGCATGAGTGATGTGGGCATCACGCACAGGACGAGCAGAGTGGTGGACGACGGATAGGAGGCTTCCAGGTATCCGTTGATCAGCACGGGTCTGTAATTGACCGCCAGCTCTTCAAAGAGAAGATACACCGCCATCACCGCAAGGTAAAAGATGCCGAGAATGAGGATGTCGTAATCCACCTTCAGAATGTGCTTCCTCCCAATCCATTGAATCAGTCCGAGGATTGCGAACCCCATCCCGAACGTTACTGGAACCAGTCCCAGCCAATCCGTAACAACGTACAGAGACATATGTACCCCCGTCAGTCGGTGAACGAATTGATTCAGCGCCGCAAATCCCACCGACGATCCCCGCGGGCCGATTGCCTGTACGTCCACAAAGCGGACAGCCGCAGTCCATAATATTGCCGCCGCAAGCAACCCAAGTGCCGTGCAAAGTTTTTTCCGTGTTTCTGATTTCATGCTTCTTTAACCTGCCTTTTGTATATTCGGCATTCGCCTTTTATGCGTGGCATTGCCTGAATACAGTATAGGTCAAAGCATAGGAACGTGCAAGAAACGGGGTGTCACAATGGCGATACGCTTCGTGTCATTGGGGTTTGATAAGCATAAACACCTTGATTATCAAAAAAACGAACAGAAATGCGGCGGCGTACGGCTGGGATCCGATGATGAAAAGGAGCGTCCCGAGAATGTGGAAGAAGAGCGAGAGCCTGAGCTTATTCTTCATCCAAAACGGCCGTTGGCAGTTCTGCAGTGCAAGGGTCAATACGCCCGTGCAGATGATTCCCATGACCGCCGCCAAATACGCAATCCGCAGATAAGGCGCGATCTCGGTAAGGGAGAACAGGGGAATGGCTTGGATGTCCCCATTTGCATTCTGACCGAAGAACGGGAGAAAAAAGAACATGGCAGCGGAGCAGTCCAACATTGCATGGACCAAATCACGGAAATGCTTTTCACTTTGCCTGGTGCTTTCCTCCGCAATGGTCAGCAATTCCTCTCCTGACAGCAGATTGTCAATGGTGATGCCGAAATATCCCGAAATCGCTTTCAGAGAATCAATACTCGGATACCCTCTGCCGGATTCCCACTTGGAGACGGCGGTTCTTGAAACGTAGAGAAGCTCTGCCAGCTCTTCCTGCGTAAGACCTTTTTGTTTTCTTAATTCCTGTAATTTTTCATTAAATTCCATGATAAATGCACCTTCTGCAGCAAACCGACGGTTGAGAATTTTGTGCTGTTTCGTCGGTATAAGAAGCCTTTTCTCAATCATATCAGAAAAATATGAATATTTCAATAACCCGCAAGTCCCAAAAAAGAGAGCAGCCGAGAGGGGAAGACTCCCGCCCTTCGGCTGCGTTCGGTTTTCTGCTTTACGGCATATGGACGGAGACAATCCGAAGCTCACCCGGGGCAAGCTTTACAACGGAAAAGACGGTGGGTGACTCGCTGTTGTCGGGTTCCTTTCGGATGAGGCAAAGCTCTCCGGTGTTTTCTCCCGTTTGAGTGAATTCATAACGGTAGTCCTGCTGAGATAAGACGGTGGACCATCCGTAGGGCGTGACCCATGTATCTCCGTCCACATTTTTATAGGGACCGCGAGCTTCTTCCGTTCGGCGGTTAAGCTCTTCGCCTTGGTAAATTTGGGAATAAAGGGTCATGATTTCTTCCCATCGGTCAAATCTTTCGTCCGTTGCCTTGTAATAGGGAACACCGTCGATGATCACGGGTTCGTCAGAGAGGGCAGAGTGACCCGAAAGCGATTCCATCATGTCTTCCTCAAGGAAATAGCGGGAAATCAGAGTTTCGATTTCTTCAGCGGTGATGTCGCCTTCTTCGGAGGATGCCGACCCGTTGATTGTTTCCGTAATTTCAAAGGTTACGTTCCCATTCTCACCTGCCAGGCAGTAGGCTTCGACGGTATAACTGCAATTAGGGGGGATGTGAAAGGTTTTCGTATCCCCAAGGGTCATTTGTTCCTCGGATTCTATAAGGATCAGAAAAACATGGGGCTTGCAGGTGATTTTTACGACAGCCTTCATGGGGACTTCTGTGGAACGGAACGTAACGGAAATCTCTTTTTCCTTATCGCTGTCGTTGTCTCCTTCGGCAAGCAAGGCACGTTCGTCTTCCGTCAAATAGGCAGTAACGGTGTTGGTTTTGGTGTCTTTCTCCGCCGCAGGATCGGTGAGGAAGAAGACTCCCACGGCAGCACAGGCAAGGATTGCAAGAACCACAACCTGGAAGGACGGCTTTTTGTAGTTCAATACGGTCTTGATTCGTTCCTTCACGCTGATTTCTCCGAAGGCAAGAGGGCAGGCGGTGATCAAACGTCGGTTTCCGCTGCAAACGAGGAGTGCTTCGGAATAATCTGCCCGTTCCGCGGTGTCCATGTTCCGAACCACCCGCTCGTCACAGGCAAGCTCTATATCACGGCACAAAAGGATGTAGGAAAGCCAGATCAAAGGGTTGAACCAATGGATGGCAAGGAGCACAAAGCCAATAGGCTTCCACCAATGATCGAGACGGCGGATATGTACCCGTTCGTGTGCAATCACGTGGGTCAGAACCCCCTCGTCCATTCCCACGGGGAGGAAGATGCGGGGGAAGAGGATGCCGAACACAAAGGGGGAGGGGACAGAATCACTTGTGAAAATACGGTCACCCATGTGCTTTGCTTCTCGGATGCGGCGGTACACCAAGCCATAGCTGACGAACATATAAACAAGCATGCCGCAGATACCCAAAATCCAAAGGGCAGAGAGGAGTTCACCCCAACGGACGTTATGCTCCGTTTCTGTTATCGGCGAAGGGAGGGCGGTGTTTTCACCATTTGTCAGAATTTCTCCCGAACTTCCCTGAGAGACGGTATCGGTATCCCCATGGTTGGGGGCGGCGATGTCCGAGGTGGGATTTTCAACGGAAACAGCTTCGCGAGGGATCCATTCCGTTTTGGGCATCAGACTAAGGGGGCTTTCCACCGTAAAAGGACAGATCAGTCGGACTGCCACCAATCCCCAAAGGCACACGTGAAACCATTTGGGGCATTTTTTTGCGAGCAGCCGAAGAAGGAGTACCGCAAGGACAAGAACTCCTGCGGACAGGCTCATATTGAATGTTGTATAAAAAAGATTGCTCATGATGTTCCTCCTATTCCTTTGTGCCGCCGTTCATCCGCGCCTGATCGATCATTTTCTGAAGCTCATCAAGCTCACGGTCGGACAGCTTTTGTTTCTTTGTGAATGCGGCAAAGAATGCGGGAAGGCTTCCTGCAAACTTTTTCTCCACCAGTTCATCAATTTCCGCCGCCTGTACCTCGTCCTTTGATACAAGGGAAGTGACCACAGCGTTCTCGTTTTTCAGCACCCCTCGTTCCGACAGTCGTTTTACCACGGTGTAGGTGGTGGTCCGCTTCCATTCAAGCCGGTCTGTGCAAAGCTTCACCAAATCCGACATGGATACAGGCTCATGCTCCCACAGAATCAGACAGAAGCGGTACTCGCTTTCAAAAATTTTCGGTGTTTCCATTGGTAAATCCTCCGTTTGTCTAATGCGTTAGTCTCTGTGTGTATTCTAACACATTAGACAGAAAATTGTCAAGGGAGGATTTACAATGTTTTTGCTGTTTTTTCCGCATTTTCTTCCGTTGGTATAATTGGTTCTCGAATAACAGGTTTTTATTCAAAAATTGTTAAGAGAAAACAGGTTTTTTGTCAAAATCTATTGCATTTGTGTGTTTTTTGTGATATTATAATTACAAATTTTACAATTTTAATTTTTTCAGGAGGTTCCTATGCACAGATACTTCAGAGTGCCCGGATCCCGCATTATGTTTTCCCTGATTGCCGTTCTCCTTGTGATGACGCTTTCCATGGGCTTGCAGGTTTTTGCGGAACCCGCGGCAGACACCCTTACCACGGGAGAAGCAAAGGCTTTTTCTGCGGCAAACTACGACATCAACGCGCTGACCGTTGATCAGGCAAACGAAATCCTCGATTACGCGGATACGTTGGACGACGAGGCGGAGGCCTTTGCGGAGGAGAATGCAGATCTCATCGCAGCGGCTGAGCTGGTGATCACCAAGAGTGATACACCCCTTTACTCCACCGCGGCAGCACTTCTTCCCCCCGTTATCGCCATCGTTCTTGCGCTGATTACCAAGGAGGTTTATTCCTCTCTGTTTATCGGTATTCTCACAGGCGGTATTCTTGCTTCCAACTTCTCCTTTGCAGGTACCATTGACCTCGTCATCAACGACGGTCTCATCGCCGCAGTTTCCGGAAGTTCCGGTATTTTCATCTTCCTTGTGGTGCTCGGTGTGCTGGTTGCTCTGATCAGTAAATCGGGTGCGTCCGCAGCCTTCGGTAAGTGGGCACAGACTCATATCAAAACAAGAATCGGCGCAATGCTTGCGACTTTTGTTCTCGGTGTGCTGATTTTCATCGACGACTATTTTAACTGCCTTACCGTGGGAAGTGTAATGCAGCCCGTGACCGATGCACATAAGGTTTCCCGTGCAAAGCTGGCTTACATCATTGACGCAACCGCAGCTCCTATTTGTATGATCGCTCCCATTTCTTCTTGGGCGGCAGCGGTTTCTTCCTATGCGGAAGGTACAGGCTACTCCGGACTGACCCTGTTCGTTCGTGCCATTCCCTATAACTTCTATTCGCTCCTCACCCTCGGCTTCATTATCGCTATTACCCTGATGAAGTTCGATTACGGCCCCATGGCAATCCACGAATACAATGCTCAGGTGAAGGGTGACCTCTTCACTTCCGGTACCGAGCATAAGGCGATGGATGCTGAGGAAGGCAATGCTAAGGGTAAGGTTCTCGATCTGATCGTGCCCATTGCAGTTCTCATCGTCATCTGCGTCATCGGTCTCATTTACGTCGGCGGATTCTTCGACGGCGCTGATTTCATTACCGCATTCGGTGATACGGACGCAACCGTCGGTCTCCCCTGGGGCGGTATTATCACCCTGATCATCACCGTGATCTACCTCCTCTGCCGCCGTGTAATCACCTTCAAGGAAGCCATGGAATGCATCCCTCAGGGCTTCAACGCCATGGTTCCCGCTATCACCATTCTGACCATGGCAGGTTCTCTGAAGAACATGACCGGTCTTCTCGGTGCGGACAAGTTCGTGGAAGGTCTCATGCAGAATTCCGCAGAGGGACTGGCAATGTTCCTCCCCGCAGTAATCTTCCTTGTTGCTTGCTTCCTTGCATTCTCCACCGGTACATCCTGGGGTACCTTCGGTATTCTGATTCCCATCGTGGTTGGCATCTTCTCCGCATCCGACGAGCTTCTGTACATCGGTATTTCCGCGTGCCTTGCAGGTGCGGTTTGCGGCGACCATTGCTCCCCCATTTCCGATACCACCATCATGTCCTCCGCCGGTGCGAGATGTGACCATATCAACCACGTTTCCACCCAGATGCCCTACGCGATCACCGTTGCGGCGGTTTCCTTCGTATGCTACATCTTCACAGGTATTCTCGGAAAGATCATCGGTACATCCCTGACCGCTGTGATCTGCCTGCCCATCTCCTTTGTGCTCTTGATCGGCACACTGTTCGTGATGAAGAAGATTATCGCAAACAAGAACCCTGCTGTAAACGCAAAGCAGTAATTTCATAAAAAACGAATGCCGTATTCCGTGAACAGAATCTGTTCGGGGGATACGGCAGTTTTATTGGTATTCGTTCTTTCGTGTCATCTCTCCCCTCGTGGGAGGGACAAAAAGCAGTGAGTCGACCTCTGAAAATGATATAAAACGGACACAATTGTGTGCCTTATTGCCCATTTACAAGCGATTTGATATGTGATACAATAAACAATATAAAACCTTCGGGAGAATAGCGTGAAAGATATGCAAAGACTATACTTTATGTGCAGCTGTTTCACGCGATAAATTTCTTTGAAAACGGGTCCAACCGTTTTCAATCCCC